>JASLXW010000444.1 GCA_030740135.1 Nitrospinota bacterium | reverse complement strand
ATGATGTCCTCCCGAATCTTGAAAACCCTGTCTTGCACGGACTTGGGAACGTTGTTGTGAAACTCGGAGAGGTCCGTGACCCCGCCGACCTTCATCGGATACACATGGAGGCCCGGCGTGAACGCGCCGCTCTTGAAGTATTCCGTGATGGTGGCCAAGGCGGTTCCGCCGTAATCGACGAGCTGGGTCACGATGACCGATTTGGGAGCGACCTTGTACTGATCGAGCCCGTTGCCGATCGACATCACGCCCTTTCCCTGGGCCGCGCGGACGATGGCGAGACCGGCGTGGTCCGCGACGTGGTAGAGGATGTCGGCGCCCGCGCTGATCTGCGCCAGGGCGGCTTCCTTCGCCTTGCTCAGGTCCTCGAAGGAGCTGATGTAAACGATAGTCGTCTTGACTTTGGGGTTGACGGCCTTGGCACCGAGACGGAACGCCTCAAGCTGTGAAACGATGGATGGAAACGGGAAACCGCCGATGACTCCAAGGCGGTTCGTCTTCGTCATCAACCCGGCCAGGGCGCCGACTACGTAAGCGCTCTGGTTGCTTCCGATCTGGAGGACCCGGACGTTCTTCTGTTTTCCGTCCTGGTTCACAATCCCCACGATGTTGATGAACTTGGTCTTGGGATACTTGGGCGCGACCTTCATGATGGGATCGCCGAACTGAAAACCCTGTCCGACGACTACGTCGTACCCCTGGGCGGCATAGTTCCTCAACGTCGAGACGAACTTCGGAGGCGGCGTGTTTTCCGAATAGGCGACCTTGAAGCCCATCTTCTTGAGGCGCATCAAGGCTTCGTAGCCGCTCTGGTTGAAGCCCTCGTCATTGATGGTCCCGGCAAGGGCCCAAGCGACCCTCTTTTGCGCCCATGCCTGGCCTCCCGACAGGAACATCGCGGCCAGGAAGACGGCGACCGATAATCCGACAAGAAATCGCTTCATTTCCCGCTCTCCTTCTTCTTTGAGGTTGTCCTACCGGTTGGACGTTGCAACAACCGCACGCTCACTCCCACTCCGAAAACTCCCTTCAGACCCTCAAAGCCACAGAACGACTCGGCATCGGGCTCGGATTCGGACCCGCCCCCCCCGCCGGGATTCAACCCCCGAATCCGGCCTCCCCATCACCTCTCTCCTGCCGGCCTCAGGCCGGCCATGTCGTCGCAGAACCGTTCATAAACGGCCACCGTCCGGTCCCGCTCCGCACACCCGGGCCACTCCGCCTGGCCCCGGTCCGCAACAGCCTCGAGCAGCTCGCTCACGATTTCCCCTTCATCGACGGTCAGGATTTTCCCATCGTCCACGACGACCCGGCCCGCCACAAGAGTCGTGTGGACCGACCGGCCCCCTTCACAATACACGAGGTTCCGGATCGGGTCGTTTGTCGGGACCCACGGAAGCGACCGCCGGTCCAGGAGCGCCAAGTCCGCGAGAGCGCCGGGCTTGATCTCGCCCAGCTCGCCCGAAGCCATCATGGCCGCCGCCCCGGAGGTCGTGGCCATGGCGATCGCCTCGCGGGCGTCGATGTGCCTTCGGTGATCCGGCTCTCCGGAGTTGTGGATGTAGGCCGCCATCCGCACAGCCTCGAAGAGAACTTGATGATCGCTGCTGGCCGCCCCGTCCGTTCCGACGGCCACGGGAATTCCCCGGTCGAGCATCTTTCTGAGCGACATGAGGCCGCTGCCCATCTTGGTGTTCGCGGCCGGATTATGGACCGGGACCGCGCCGGCGGACGCGATCAGATCGAAGTCCGCGTCATTCACCCAAAGGCTGTGCGGCATGGAAACGTCCGGCCCCAACAGACCGGCGCCATCCAGGAAGGCGATCGCGCTTTTTCCGAATCGTTTCCGGTTCGCCCAGTCCTGAATGAACGTCTCATTGATGTGGAGATGAACCCCCGCCTGATGTGAGCGCGACAGCTCCCAGCAATCTTCCAACAACCGCTCGCCGCACCATTGGACCCCCGCGGGGCCCGTCATGCACCGCAGGCGTCCCCCTTCGGCCCGGTCCCACTTGGCGAAGAAACCCCTGAGATGATCGAGTGTTTCCTCCCAGGGCCGGGCCCTCTCGAACCGCTTGCCGAAGAACGTGTCTCCGACCGGGTGTCCCCGCTCCCCGGCGTATCTGTCCACATAGTCCGTGTCGCTGACCAGCGGGGCGAGACAGGCCCGGATGCCCGCGTCCCGGTAGGCCTCCATCGCCGCGTCCAGCCCGTCCGGCGAAATGCCGGGAGACATCCAGCAGTGGTCAATGACGCTCGTGGCGCCGGTCTTCAGCATCTCGATCGCGCCGATCATGCAGGACAGGTAGACATCCCGCGGCGAATAGACGCCGGCGGTCCCGAAAATACAGGGAAGCCACATTTCAAGCGGCCGGCGGTCCATCAGCCCTTTCAGGTAGTTCTCGGCGGAGTGCGTGTGGGCGTTGATCAAACCCGGAAGGACCAGCCGATCCCGGCCGGAAACGATCCGGTCGCCCTTCAGGTTTCCCGTGGGCTCGACCGCGGCGATCCGGTCCCCGGAGATCAAGATGTCCCGCCCTTCGACGATATCGTCCGCCAGGGCCGAGTCCAGGATGCCGCAGTCTTGTATTAAAAGCGTTTCGGACACCGATTTCTCTCCGTCCGGCGACGCGGCGGGGGCCTTCGGAACCCCCTTTTCGTTCTCCGTCGGTAGCCCGTCCGGCATGGCCCCCGCTTCACCCAATCAACCCGGCGCGGGGGATGGCGTCCGGGCGAGGCGATCCCCCCAGCCCTTCGCTTTGTCCTCGCAGGAGGGGGCCGCCTGTCCGGACAAATCCCCGGGGGCGAATTCATTCCGCGAGATGCGCAGCGAGGCGTCCAGCAGGACCGAGGCGATCTCGTTCTCCAGGCGGGTCCGGATCATTTCGATGCTGTACCCGGCGACGTTGATTCCGCCGACAACCGCGTTTGTGCCGGGCTCCCTCACCGGGGTCGCGATCGAGGAGAGTCCCCGGCGAAGCCCCTCGATGTTCAAGGCGTAGCCCTCTTTCCGGATGCGTTTGAGTTGGCCCCGGAATTCCTTTACACGGGTCTTCGTGAAGCCGGCGTCCTCTTCACGAATTCGTGAGAGAGCCGCATCCAACGCGTCCTCTGAAAGCTGGGCCAACAGCGCCCGGCCGATAGAGGTCCGGTGAGCCGGCAGGCCGGCGCCGATGGGGATGGTGTAGGCCAAGGCGTTCTCCGCGACGGCCCGATCCACGTAAACGATGTTGATGTCCCGCAGGACCGCCATGCTGGCGCTGCTCTTGAACCGTGTGGCCAGAAGCTGGAGCCAGGATCCGACCACCGCCCGCAGGTCCGTCCGGCCGAGCATCTTGTAGCCCACGTCGAAGGCGTGCGGCCCGAGGCGGTAGGTCTTCGTCAAGGGATCTTGGCTGAGGTAACCGAGGTGCTCGAGCGTCGCGCAGTACCGGAGCGCCGT
>JASLXW010000443.1 GCA_030740135.1 Nitrospinota bacterium | reverse complement strand
TGGAACTCTACTCCCTACCCAAGGAGATGTCTCACATCTATCTGAACCTATACAGTCTCCAGCGCGGCGGCGACCCGATAAGCAGGCGAAAAAAGTGGACATGGGACAAGCCCAGTCCACTTTCCTTCGTCGCGACAGCGACCGGTCTGCCCTCGCGGGGCGAATTACGATCCGTTCGATTCGGTCTTCTTCATGGCTTCCTTCCGACTCAGGCGGATTCTTCCCTGGCCGTCGATTTCCAGCACCTTCACCATGACCTCGTCCCCTTCCTTGACGATATCGGTCACGGTCTTGACCCGGGTGTGATCGAGCTGGGAAATGTGGACGAGGCCGTCGGTGCCCGGGAAAATCTCGACAAACGCGCCGAAGTCCATGATCTTCTTCACGATGCCGCGGTAAATCTTTCCGATTTCGGCCTCCTGCGTCAGGTCGGCGATCATCGCGATGGCCGCCTTGGCCGAAGGCTCATCAATGGAGGCGACCAGGATGGTGCCATCGTCTTCGATGTCGATCGTGACCCCGGTCTTCTCGATGATCCCCCGCACGACCTTGCCGCCGGGACCGATGACATCACGCACCTTCTCCGGCCGGATTTTCACCGTAAAGATGCGCGGGGCGTAGGTCGAAAGCTCCGCGCGGGGCTCGGGGAGGATGGTCTCCATCCGGTCGAGGACGTGCAGCCTCGCCTCTTTGGCCTGGGCGAGGGCGGTTTTCATGATGTCCATGGACAGCCCTTCGATCTTGATGTCCATCTGAATGGCGGTGATCCCGTCCCGGGTGCCGGCGACCTTGAAGTCCATATCGCCCAAGTGGTCTTCCAGCCCCAAAATGTCCGTCAGGATGTACGGGCGGTCTCCCTCCATGATCAGACCCATGGCGATCCCGGCCACGGGCGCGAGGATGGGCACGCCCGCGTCCATCAGGGAGAGGCTGCTTCCGCACACCGTCGCCATGGAGGAGGAGCCGTTGGACTCCAGGATGTCCGAGACAATCCGAATCGTGTAGGGAAAGGAGGCGTGGTCCGGCAGGACCGGCCGCACGGCCCGCTCGGCCAGGGCGCCGTGTCCGATCTCCCTGCGGGCGGGTCCCCGGATGGGCTTGGTTTCGCCCGTGCAGAAGGCCGGGAAGTTGTAATGAAGCATGAACGACTTGCGGCCCCGGCCCTCGAGGTTGTCCAAGGGCTGTTCGTCGTCCCCGGTGCCCAGCGTTGCGACCACGAGGGCCTGGGTCTCGCCGCGGGTGAACAGGCAGGAGCCGTGCGTGCGCGGCATCACCTCCACCCGGCCCGAGATGGGACGGACCGTGGACAGATCCCGGCCGTCGGTTCGGACCCCGTTCTCGATGATCGACCGGCGAACTTCCGCGGACTCCAGATCGTGAAACTCGCCCCCAACCCGCTTCCGGACGTCGTCATCCTCTCCGCCGATCGCTTCGACCATTTCATCCCGGAGATCGTGCAGGGCCTCCTCACGTTTGTGCTTTTCCGGGATGCGAGTGGCGTCGCGCAGGCGGTCTCCGAGGCGCTGGCGCAACTGACCCACAAGCTCCTCATCCTTCACCGGGGCCTCGAAGGCCCGGTCCGGGCGGCCCGCCAGGGACTGGAGATCCTTTTGCAAAGCGACGATGTCCCGGATGACCCGGTGACCTGCTTCAAAGGCCTCGACCATCACCTCTTCGGAGACCCCGTTCGCCCCCCCCTCGACCATGACGATGGAGTCCGCCGTCCCGGCCAGGACGACGTTCAGGTCTCCGGCCTCCAGCTCCTCGTAGGTGGGATTGATGATCAGCCGGCCGTCCACCCGCCCGATCCGGACCCCCCCGATGGGGCCGTGGAACGGAATGTCGGAAACGGTCAGCGCCGCGGACGCTCCGATCAGGGCCAGGATGTCGGGGTCGTTCGTCGCGTCGTGCGACAAGGTGCCGATGATGATCTGCGTGTCTTCTTTGAACCCATCGGGAAACAGGGGCCGGACGGGCCGGTCGATCAGGCGGCACGTGAGGATCTCTTTTTCCGTCGGGCGCCCTTCCCGCTTGAAAAACCCGCCGGGAATCTTGCCCGCCGAGAAGAATTTCTCGCGGTAGTCCACGGTGAGGGGGAAAAAATCGAGTCCCGGCCGGAGGCCGTCGGCGACGACGGCCGCGAGGATCATCGATTCCCCGTAGGTGACGACGACCGCGCCGTCCGCCTGCTTCGCCATTTCCCCGGTTTCGACAATCAGGGTTCTTCCGCCAATTTCTATCTCTAACTTGTGATGCATTCAGTTGCTCCTCTCTTCCGGTCACCGACGAATATTGAGCCTTTGGATGACGGTGCGGTACCGGTCGATGTTTTTCTCCTTGAGATAATCAAGAAGCCGCCTTCGTTGGCCGACGAGCTTCAACAGACCTCGACGGGTGTTGAAATCCTTTGTGTGAACTTTCATATGCTCGGTCAGGTAACCGATGCGGGTGCTCAGGATCGCGATCTGGACTTCGGGCGACCCCGTGTCGCTGTCGTGGTGCCGATACTCCTGGATCAGCCCTTCTTTCTGCTCCTTCGTGATCATCTGGATATTCCTTCAACGCGAGAGCGCCGCGGATTCAATCGGAGAATTCCGCGGACGGGTCGATCACCTTGCGGACTTGGAGCCGCACCGGTTCCCCGGGCACAATACGGGCGATGCCCAGCGTCCGGCCGGAGTTGTCGACCAGTCGAACGTGATTTCCCGGAGGGCCCTCCGGGATGTTTCGGATGAAAATCCCTTCCAGGATCCAAAGGCCCCGCCGCAATCCTCCGGTCGGCGTCCGCATCAGGCTGACACCGGGCAGAAAGGACAACCCTTCCTCCACGGACTTCAGGACGTCGTTCAGTCGTCCCGCGCGGATTTGTTCTTCGGCGACCTCCACCGAAACGGCGTCCTCCACCCCGAACGCCCCCACCGCTTTGCGGGTCAGCCGGCAGAGGTGCCCCCCGGTCCCCCACGCTAGACCGATATCGTGGCAGAGGGTTCGGACGTAGGTGCCGCGGCCGCACTGGACCTCGAAGGTGACGTCGGGTTCGTCAATCGACAAGATCCGGATCCAATAGACCTTGCCCTTCTGGGCCTCCCGCTCTACTTCGATGCCGGCGCGGGCCAGCTCATAGAGCCGCTTTCCGTGATGCCGGCGCGCCGAGAACATGGGGGGCACCTGATCGATGTCCCCTTCAAAACGCCTCAGGACGTCGGAGAAGGCGTCGGGATCCAGGTCGCCCACCGGCCGCTCCTCGATCACCTCTCCGTCGCGGTCCTGGGTGGACGTTATGATCCCGAGGCGGACGGTGGCGAGATACGTCTTCCGGGATTCGAGCAGGTAATCGAAATATTTGGTGGCCGCGCCCAGGCAGATGGGCAAGACGCCCTCCGCCGCCGGGTCGAGGGTTCCCCCATGACCCACGCGGACGCCCGGAAGCACCTTTCGGAGCCGGGCCACGATGTC
>JASLXW010000442.1 GCA_030740135.1 Nitrospinota bacterium | reverse complement strand
TGGACCCGCAGCTCAGAACGCTGGATTCCCGCCCCCCGATGAAACACTTCGGGGGCAGGCCGCGCGGGAACGACGGATCGGGGTGGACGTTTGGCGGGCCTGTTCTCACGATCGCCGGCACCGCACGGCCGATGAAAAACGGGGATCACTGAGGAAGGCCCGCTTGCCGACCGCTTGGCGGTTTCTTTATACTCTTGGCCGGTTTCACGCGGCTTTCATTCGGTATTCATGTTGAGGACAGGGACATGCACATCCTGGTCACGGGCGGCGCGGGGTTCATCGGCTCATTCATCGTCGATGAGCTGGTTCACCGCGGGCACAAAGTCCGGATTTTCGACAACCTGACCGAACAGGTCCACACGGCCGGGGGGCCGCCCGATTACCTGAACGCCGAGGCGGAGTTCATCCGCGGCGACATCCGCGACCGGGACGCCCTGGCGAAAGCCCTCCAGGGGATCGAGGCGGTCTTTCATAAGGCGGCCGCCGTCGGGGTCGGACAGTCCCAATATGAGATCAAGCATTACGTGGACGTGAACATCGGCGGGACGGCGAACCTGCTGGACATCCTGGCCAACGAAGATCACCGTGTCCAGAAGCTCATCGTGGCCGCGTCCATGAGCAGCTACGGCGAAGGGTGCTACCGGTGCGAGACCCACGGCGTGGTCCGTCCGCCGCTGCGGACCCCGGAGCAGATGGCCCTGCTGGAGTGGGAGCTCTTCTGTCCCGCGTGCGGGTCCGCCTTGACCCCGGTCCCCACGGACGAGACGGCGGCCTATCACCCGAACTCCGTTTACGCCATCACCAAGGGGGTCCAGGAGGACCTCGTCCTGAATTTCGGTCTGACTTACGACATTCAGGCCGTCGGGCTTCGTTACTTCAACGCCTACGGTCCGCGCCAGTCCTTGAGCAACCCCTATACGGGCGTCGCCGCCATTTTCCTGAGCCGCCTGAAGAACGGACATCCCCCCATCGTTTACGAGGACGGCGTCCAGACGCGCGACTTCGTTTCCGTCCATGACGTGGTTCAGGCGAACCTGCTGGCCCTGGAGCGGGACCTGGACGGCCCTTCCAGCTTCAACATCGGCACGGGCGATCCCCGGGGCATCGCCGCCATCGCCGAGACCCTGGGCGAGCTGCTCGAGGCGAACATTCCCCCCGAGGTCACCCGGACTTTCCGGAAAGGGGACGTGCGGCACTGTTACGCCGACATCACGCGGGCGCGCGAGTCGCTGGGCTTCGAGCCGAAGGTCAGCTTCGAGGACGGGATGCGCGAGCTGATCCAGTGGTCCCTGGACGCCGAATCGGCCGACCGGATGGATGAAGCCGTCGATGAGCTCAAACGGCGCGGGCTGGTCAGTTAAGCTACTTCGGGCGGGTACGGGAGGCAACCGACTCCCGCCGGGGGGCTGTCCGCACCCGCCCCCCTCAAGGACAGGGCCTTACACTCCCCTCGGTTTTCATCTCTTGGCCAATCGGTTGATCTTCAAAGAATTTCTCGAAGGAAAACCGCTGAACCGTCCTTCCTTGTGAGAAATAAAGGTTCCCCCCCCCCGTGGCCGCTCATCTTGGAATAACAGAGTGCGTGGTGTAGAGTCCAGAACGGAACAGGAGCCTGACGCCGCCGGTGATTGACCGTCCGGTCCGGGCGTGAGGCTTCTCCAATCGGAGCGTATTGATGAAGGGCGTGATTCTGGCCGCGGGATACGGAACCCGGCTCCTTCCGGTCACGAAAACGGTCCCGAAAGAGCTGCTGCCGCTGGTGGATACGCCCGCCATTCAGTTGATCGTGGAGGAGTTCGTCCGGTCCGGCGTCCGGGAGATCCTGATCGTCACAAACCGGCGCAAGAAGGCCCTGGAGGATTATTTCGACCGGGAGATCGAGCTTGAGACCTCCCTCAAGGCCAAGCGGCGGAAGGACCTGCTGGCGAAGATCGAGCCACCCGAGGCGTCGATCACGTTTGTCCGGCAAAAGGAAATGCTCGGGACGGCGGACGCCCTCTTATGTTGCGAGTCGTTCGTCGGGAAAGAGCCTTTCGTCGCGGCCCACCCGGACGACGTGGTCCTTTCCCGCGCGCCGTTGACCCGAACCCTGATCCGCGCCCACAAGGAGACCGGAAAGACGGTCCTTTCGCTCTTTCGGTGCGAGGAGTCGGAGTTGGATCACCTGGCGCTGGTCGACGCGGATTTTCGGAAGGACCCCGTTCGCGTCCGGAGAATCGTCGAGAAGCCGGGTCGCGACAACGCCCCGAGCCGGTACGGCGTCCTGGGGCGGTACCTGTTCACGCCGGAGATTTTTCCGGCCATCCGCGCCTGCTGGGACGACGCGCCGGACCCGGAAGTCGTCCAGCCCCAAGCCATCAACCGTCTCGCCGCGCGGGGCCGGGTGGCGGCGAAGATCTCCCGGGACGAGCGGTTGGACGTGGGCAAGCCCCTCGGCTACCTCAAGGCGATCACCCGTGTCGCCCTGAGCCGCCCGGAGCTGGCCGGGCCGTTCAGGGAATATCTGCGAAGCGTCTTGTAGGGCCGACCCGAAACCTTCTCACTCAAACCTCGTCCATGACCGGATCACCCGCCCCATCGGTCCGGCCGGACTTGACGTTGACTTTGCAGGTTTTGCGGGTTTGAACATATCCACCGGCGAATGGGGCTATGGGTTAGCGAAACAGCGCCGGGACGACGTACCTAAAGAGAACGCCCACCACCACGCTTCCCACAACAATCGCCCCGAGCAACGCCCAGAACAGATTCTTCCAGGTCATCAGATCGGATGCCCTCCCTGTTTTCCATCTTCCGGTTCGGCATAAAAGAAGAAGGGGATTGGGGGTTCAGGATGCGCTCCTTCCCGCCCCGGTTGAACTTGACGTTGACCTTGTAGGTCTTGCCGATCTCGAACATGCCTTTCTCAATCAAACTGAGGCCGGCTCGGAATCACGGGGCGGATCATTTGGACGGTCCGAGCCCGTCCGGGAGTTTGGTTTTGTCGTCTATGCGCGCCGACTCGATTTGCCCTTTGGTGAGTCCTTCAACATCCCTCAAGTCGGCCCCCTGGAGTTGGCCCCACCGGAGGTTGGCCTCTTGGAGTTGGGCCCCTTGGAGGTTGACACCCTTTAGCTCCGCCCCCCTGAGGTCCGGCCTGATGTCAGGGGAATTCTTCCGCCATTCATTCCAGACGCTGACGCCTTCTGTGAGCTTGACGAGATGCTCTTCGTTCGCCACTGGCCCTCCTTACTCAAGCCTCGTCCATGACCGGATCACCCGGCCCATCGGCCCGGCTGGACTTGACGTTGATCTTGTAGGTTTTGCCGGGTTCGACCAACGTCACTCCGGGGCAGGTTTTTCCTCGGCCTGGATCTTGCCCGGATACTCGTAGAGAATTTTTAAGGGGATTATAAAGGTTTTGACACCAATTGGGTGAGCTGTTGCACCACCAGGGGAAAGGGATCCTGGTGGCGGTGATT
>JASLXW010000441.1 GCA_030740135.1 Nitrospinota bacterium | reverse complement strand
CACTGTAATAATGTTGGAGGTAGGTGTGGGCCGCAGCCCGGCAGGGGCCGCCCTTTACGAGGGAAAGTCCGCCGCCCACGGCCGGTGAGCCCTCCTTGGGAACGATCCACTTGACCGGAAGTCCTTTCTTCTGCAACGCCGGCCCGACGTTCGAACCGGTGGTGCCCAACCACACCTCGCCGAGCTGGAGCAGATTCGAGAGCTCCGACGACCAGAGATGAACCTTGTTCAGGTTGGGCAGGATTTCCATTGTTTTCTTGAATCCGGGCTCGATGTTGGACTCGCTGCCGCCGTTGCGCTTCGAATGCGCCACCAGCGCCGCTGTGCCCCAGGTGCTCGTCGGGTGGGTGATGCTGACCCGGCCCTTGAGGTCCGCGCGCAAAAGGTCCGACCAGGAGGTAGGCGGGTTCAGGTTGTTCTTCTTGAAAAGATCTGTCCGGTAGATCAGGCCGACACCCACCGCGCTCGTCGCAAGAATGATGGGCTTGCCCGCATCGTTCTTCGTCACGCCCCAATCAAACAGTTTTCCGACGTTCGGCGCCTTGGAAACGTCGATGGCGTCGCACATTCCCTCCGCGCACGCCTTCAGTCCGACCGGCACGTCCCAGTGCGCGATGGACACACGCGGCGAATTGATCTGCGCGCTGACGCGCTTGATGATCACGGACGAGCCGAGCGCCTCCGCAACGAGGCGCGTGCCGTGCTTTGCCTTGAGCTTCGGTGCGATGTAGGCCATTGCGTTTTCGCGGTGAAGCGGTGAGATGCTCATAAAAACCTGCATCTCGTCGCAGCTTTTCTGGGCCTGGGCCGGCGTCGATCCCATCCACACGGGCGTCAACGCCATCAACACGGCCGAGCAAGCCAAAACGACCTTGGTTAACAATCTCATGTCAGCTGTCCTCCATATCCGTGGTCGGGTCGTGCAGTACAAACGGTCGAGGCGCACCCGCCTGGACGGCATCCGCTTCTGCGGCGAAGTGTCTGCACGAGAAAGAAAGTTATCGGCCGGGATTCCCAGGATGGCTCCTCCCGGCCGCCGATGGTGTTGGCAATAATAGTGAACGGGGATACTAGCACAAAAGGGTCAGGGCGCAAATACGACTGTAAATCACCCCGAATACACAATAAAATTCGGTCTGCCGGCCCGCTACTTGAGTTCCTTCCCGAAAAACGCCAGAACCTTTTCCCATGCGTCCGCGTTGGCCGCCCCGCGGTAGCGATCCGCGTTATCGGCCCACTGAAAGGCGTGGCCGGCGCCGTCGTACCGGTAAAACGTGTGCTTGATACCCGCTTTCACGAGGGCCGCGCCGTAGTCGTTCACGTCCTCCGGCGAGGGGTTCTCGTCGTCATTGCCGAAAAACCCGATGACCGGACACGGGATATCCCCCGCCAGGTCGATCGCGGGCGGATTGCCCTCGCCCCGCACCGCTTTGATCCCGCCCCCGTAGAACACCGCGCACGCCTTGTAGCGGGGGTTCGAACACGCCCCCAGCCAACTCACGCGCCCGCCCCAGCAATGGCCGACGATTCCGATTTTTCCGCTGTCCAGGTTCGCCAGCCCCGCCAGCATCTCAAAGCCCGCGTTCAGATCGGGGATGGTCCAATCGTCCCGGAATTCCTCGCGCTTGATCCGCCCGTCCGCCTCCTTGGGCCACCAGTGGTAGATGAACGGCACGGAGACCGCGTAGCCGTTCTCGGCGTAACGCTCCGCGGCCTTCAGCGTGAACGGATCTTTCTCGATGCCCATGTTGCCGGGAAAATGCTGGCAAAGAACCAGCCCCGGATGGGGTCCCGCCCCTTCCGGCTCGAAGAGAAACACCTCCATCGGGCTGCCTTGCACCTCGGTGGTTTCGATGCGGTACGCCACGCTCCATCCCTCTTTTATATCCGAAAATTTAATGGAAAAAGCCATGGTGCCAAAGCGCGGCCCTCCAGGCAATGGACCGGTTATTAGCCCCATCCCGATTTTCGTTCCGCAATCTGACCTTCGGGTGACCGGAACAACATCATCCCGGAGGATGACGCCAGGGGCGCAGCCCCAAAAACCGTCAAATATGCGAAAACGCCGCCCGCCGCGCCAGGCATCCTCCCCTTCCCCGCAGGCAGAAAGATCCAGGAACCCATAAACTTCGGACACGGGCAACACGCGGACAATTCGACCGAAAGGAAAAGTTCCTGGAGAATCGGTTTGATTTTTTGACCGTGCGTGAATTATCAATTCGCCATGGACAGGCGCGCCGAGGTAGCGGCTACAAATTTTCTTCCCGCTCAAGAAAATCCCGCAAGCGGCGCACGCCCTCCTCGATGCGGGGCAAGGGGGTCGGAGCGAAGGTGAGCCTTAAGTATCCCTCCGCCCCGAAGGCCGACCCCGGCAGCAGGGCCACCGAGGCCTCCTCTAGAAGTGCGCTTGCCAGGGCGGCCGAGGCGGCCGGCCCGGCCGAGCGGGAGGGAATCCGGGCGAAGACGTAAAATCCCCCCGCGGGCGGGAGGACCGAAAACCCCGGCAACCCCTCCAGGCCCGCCACGAGCGCGTCACGGCGGACGCGCAGTTCTTCCCTGAGCGGCGTCAGGGGCCCTCCGTCAAGCGCGGCGGCCGCCGCCTTCTGGGCCGCGGCGTTGGCGCTCGAGGTGGTCTGGCTCTGGAGGCGCCGCATGGCCGCGATTACTTCGGCGGGTCCCGCCCCGTAGCCCACCCGCCATCCCGTCATGCTGTAGTTCTTAGAGCAGCCGCCCACCGTGATGGTCCGCGAGCCGATCTCCTCCCCCAGCGCGGCGATGGAAACGTGACCGGGGCCGTCGAATACAAAATGCTCGTAAATCTCGTCCGCCAGGACGAAGAGGCCTTCGCCGGCGCAGATCTCGACCAACTCCCCGAGCTCTTCCCGGGTGTAGACCGCTCCGGTCGGGTTTGATGGATTGTTCAAGATGAGACCCTTCGTCTTCTCCGAAACGGCCGCCGCGAGCTCGCCCCCCGTCACCTTGAACCCGTGCTCGCGATGGGTGGGGATAAGCCTGGCGCGGGCGCCCGCGAGGCGGACCTGTTCTCTGTAGGTGGGCCAGTAGGGAGAGGGGATGAGCACTTCGTCGCCCGGATCGCAAAGCACCTGGAGGGCCATGAAGAGGGCCCACTTCGAGCCCCCGGTAATGATCACCTCGTCCGGGCTGTACCGCAGGCCATTCTCACGGGCCATCTTCCGGCACAACGCCTCGCGCAGCTCGGGCAGCCCGGCGTCCTCCGTATAGCGGGTGTAACCCTCCTGGAGCGCCCGCACGCCCGCCTGGACGATCCCTTGGGGTGTGGGGAGGTCCGCTTCCCCGCCCGAGAAGTTGACCACGTCCCTCCCCTCGCGCTCGAGATGAAAGCGGCGGTTCTCCAACACGATGATGGGGGAAGCCTCGAAATTCCCGCCCCGGTGGGATACCGCAAGAGGCGCCACGTGTGGATTCCTTTCACCCGGA
>JASLXW010000440.1 GCA_030740135.1 Nitrospinota bacterium | reverse complement strand
GGCGTCTGTCGCGGGAAATTCGGTTGCCTCAACCTGAGGGATGACTCGATGGACCTTTTTTCACGCCTGATCCTGCACAGCCTGGACGGGATTGTCTACGGTTGGCTCTACGCCCTCATCGCCTTTGGTCTCAGCCTCATCTTCGGTTTTCTCAACATTGTCAACGTGGCGCACGGCGCGCTGTATATGCTGGGGGCGGTCTTCGGCTGGTACATTGCCGCGGAGCTCTCCGGGGGGAATTTCTGGCTGGCCCTGCTGTTGGCCCCGCTGATGGTCTGCGCCTTATCGATGGTTTTCGAGACGGTGGTCTTGCGGCCGATCGGGGATAACGCCGACATGAGCATCCTTTCGACTTTCGGGGCCATGCTGATCATCGAGAACGTCGTTCTGGGTTGGATCGGGGGCCAGGGGGTCACCTTCGATCCCCCCTTCCATGGGAAGATCCCCATCCTCCGCTATAGCTATTCCACTTACCGGCTATTTGTGATGGGTTCGGCGATGGTGGTGACAGCGGGGCTCTGGGCGTTTCTCCAGAAGACGAAATACGGGCTTTGGATCCGGGCCGTTCGGATGAATACGGACCTGTCCCTCGCGGATGGAATTCCGGTCAAGTCCGTCAACACCCTCGCGTTCGGGTTGGGGGGATTGTTGGCCGGGTTGTCGGGAGTCCTGGCGGGGCCATTCATCGCCATCTTCCCCACGATGGGATTGAACGTTCTGATTATCGCCTTCATTGTGGTCATCGTCGGTGGGCTGGGGGATATGTTCGGCGCCGTGGTGGCCGGACTCATGCTCGGTTATGTGGAGAACGTGATGTCCATCTTCGTCGAGCCAACCTATGCCAAGGTGATCGCCCTCCTGTTTGTGACGACATTTCTGTTCTTTCGGCCCAACGGACTCTTCGGGAGAGGAAGGTGATGGCGTTCTCCCCGCTTCCAAGGGCGGTCTCCCGGCGGACGGGCTACACGCTGCTCGGCGTCCTGCTGGTTTTCCTCCTCCTTCCCGCTGTCCTGGATGATTTCGGCGTAGCCTTCATGATGGACATTCTCATCTGGGGGTTGCTGGCGATTTCTTTCGATTTCATCTATGGCTACACGGGGCTCCTGAGTCTGGGGCAATCCGTTTTCTTCGGATTGGGCGTGTATGGCCTGACCCTGGCCGTCATCCATTGGGGCGCGGGGTTGTGGGCGGCGATGGGGGTCGGGCTCTTGCTCTCGGCGATCGCCGCCGCAATCCTCGGATACTTCGCCGTCAAGGTCCGGGGGCACGGATTCATCATTGTGACCGTCGTCGGGGCGACGATCATCACGCTGATCGCCTATGCCTGGAAAGCCGTCACCGGCGGGGACGACGGCCTCGTGTTTACGCGGCCGCTACTGACCCTCGGCCCATGGGCGTTGGATCTCACTGAACAACTGCCCCGCTACTATTACGTCGTCTGCTCCGTGGCCCTCGCTTATTTCGCCTGTTTCCGAATCCTACGGTCTCCGCTGGGCAGGGTGTTCGAACTCATCCGGGAAAACGAGGACCGCGCCCGTTGCGTCGGATACAACACCGGCCTCTATAAGCTGATTTCCTTCACCATCGCGGGCGTCATCGCCGGCCTGTCGGGCGTGCTCTATTCCATATACGTCAGTTATGCCAGCGCGGAATTCTTCAACTGGCTCTACTCCGCCGAGGCGGTGGTCTGGACGCTGTTCGGCGGGGCCGGAACACTTTACGGCGCCCTCATCGGGACGAGCATCTTGATCTATCTGAAGGAAACCCTGAGCAGCCAATGGGCATATACGTATCAGATCGCCCTGGGGGTGATCATCATCATCGTCGTGACGTTTACGCCATCCGGATTGGTCGGGACGACGAAGCGCATCGTCGCTAACATGCGGAAAAGGACCGAGTAGGGAGGGGGAGCCGGCTTCCGTGGATTCTTCACGACACAGTGACGGTTTCTTGAAGGTGGAAGGACTCGTCAAGCGCTTTGGGGTTTTCACCGCCGTGAACGGGGTGGACCTCGATGTCCGGGAAGGCGAGCTGCGGGCCGTCATCGGGCCGAATGGAGCGGGAAAGACGACGCTCTTCAACCTGCTCAGCGGCT
Organism: Nitrospinota bacterium; assembly: GCA_030740135.1. The sequence goes on along the minus strand of JASLXW010000440.1, from coordinate 1,375 downwards.
TCCTGCCCACGACGGACGGAACGGCCTCCTTCAAGGGAAAACCCATCACCGGCCTGAGCGCGGATCAGATCGTCCGGCTGGGAATCGGTCGCACGTTCCAAATAACGAGTTTGTTTCCCCAGTTGACGGTCCTGGAGAACGTTCAGGCGGGCGTCCAGGGGAAGGCGGGCAAACCCCATCCGTTTCGCAATCTGGAAGGCATGCGGGATTCCTGGGAGCGCGCCCGGGAGGTCCTCGTGTTGCTGGGCATGGCGGACCGGGCGGAGGTCCAAGTGACGGACCTCGCCCACGGTGAGCAGAAGTTGGTGGACATCGGAATCGCCCTCGCCTCCGATCCGGAACTTCTTCTTCTCGATGAGCCGACGGCGGGATTGAGCGCCCACGAGACCCATGCGATGACGGACAAGATTCGGGAGTTCTCCGCCTCGCGGACCATTCTGATCGTCGAGCACGACATGCGCGTTGTCATGAGCCTGGCCGAGACGATCTCGGTCCTCCACCAAGGCAAGAAACTTGCCGAGGGCACGCCCGAGCAGATCCGGGGAGACGCCGAGGTGCGCCGCGTTTACCTGACGCGGGGGGTGTGAAATGCTGCGCCTGGAAGGGATGAACGCGTTCTATGGAAAGAGCCACATCCTCTTTAACGTCTCGGTCGCCGTCATCGAAGGGGAGGTGGTCGGCCTCGTCGGGCGCAACGGCGTCGGGAAGACAACCCTCCTGCGGACGATCATGGATCAAATCCCGAATCGCTCGGGGAGGATCGAGTTCGACGGGCGGGATCTCTCGGATGTCCCCCCCCACAAGCTGGCGCGGCTGGGGCTCAGTCTGGTCCCCCAGGAACAGGCGGTCTTCGCCGAATTCACCGTCCGGGACAACCTCCGCGTCGCCTCCCCCAACGGCGAGCTGGACAACCGATTGCGGAAATCCCTTGTCGAAGTCTTTCCGGTTCTCGACGAGCGCATGAACCAGATGGCGGGAACCCTGAGCGGCGGCGAACGCCAGATGCTCGCTATGGCGAGGGCCTTCGTCAAGAACCCGCGCCTCATGCTCCTGGATGAGCCGACGGAAGGTCTGATGCCCTCGGCCGTTGAAACCGTGGAGCGGACCGTGCGTTCTTTCGGGGATCGGGGCATGGGCATCCTGCTCGTGGAACAGGATCTGGGCACGGTGCTCACCATCTGCGGCCGCGTCTATGTGATGGAAAAAGGCCGCATCATCCATGAGGAGACCGTCACCGAAGAAAGCGAGGCCTCGATTGGAAGGTTGATCGGCCTGGATGATTAGTTGCGCGAGATTCCCCGGCTCTCCGCCGTCCGAACCGACCGGACAAGGTGGTTAGGACGGGGACCCCTCACGGGGGTCGGCCGGCGCTCAT
>JASLXW010000043.1 GCA_030740135.1 Nitrospinota bacterium | reverse complement strand
AGATTCATCGCCGCCCTCGGAATGACAGATTGGGGCATTTCAGACCCCTCAGAATCGTTTTTCCGCAACCTGTTAGTCCGGATTTCTCACAAAGAGAATCTTCAACCTCTGATGGGCCGGTGACCGGATTGCCTTTCAATCCATTGCCCGATGAAAGCGATTTGTCTGGCTGAAACACCCCGTTCTCCGCACCGGCCCGGAAAACCGACCGTTTGGAGAATCCGTCAGCATCAGCGGAAACAAACGACCGGGGGTGGTTCCTCGGCCAATCACAATTCCGTGGATGCGTTGGTGAGAAATCCAGGCTAACCAGACGCCGATCGCAGGCAGAGCCATGTCGCTCGTGACCTTGGCTTCCTGAACCTCCGGCCTCGGCCAAGGGCCAGAACGCGGTCTCAGTGATATTTTCCGGAAGACGGTTTTGGGAAGGCGAAAGGAATGAACATTTACATCAAAAAGCTGAAATCGACTTTCTGAAAATTTACGGCCAATTTGAAGATTCCATCCCGATCGGCCTGAGAATCAGAGACTGCGCCCGGGGATGATTTCCACCGGGATGGGGGGGGCGCCCCGGCTGACTAGCGGCGGCCTTTCAAGTCTTTCATGATCTGGCTTTTCGCCGCCGACTTGGCATCCTTGATTGACATCTTGACCTGGGTTTCGATGACACTTGACATCTTGCCTTCTATATCGACGTTCAGGATTGCGTTGAGAATGAACGCCGCGAAGCCCACCGCCACCGTGATCCCCATAAACATCTTTATCTGCCGCGTCAGGCCGCGCCGTTTGAGCCGCCGACCCTTCTGGCTCGATGACCTCCCCGAATGGGACGACCTCCTCGAACGGGACGACCTTCCCGAGTGGGACGACCTTTCTGAATGGGAAGCCCTTTCCGAACGGGCCGACCCTTCATTGCCGGACGAGGACCTTCCCGGACTCGGGCTTGCCGATCTTGCGTTGGCGGAGGTTCTCTGCGAAGGGCGGGAACTGCGGCGGGAGGATGAACTGCCGGTTGCCCCGCGGGCCGGTTGGGCCTTCGGCCTTCTCATGGGTCGCGAGGAGCTCATCGTCCGCGCTTCTCCCGAGAGGATTCATGAATCGCGGCATAGGAACATGTATCCCTCATACCTTGAATTTGAAACCCTTTCAGGGGGCTTGTCAAGGAGAATGGAAAATGTAGACATCCTGTTACGCAATTCGTCCGAAGAGGCCGGACTCCAAGCCGGTCGCGCAGCGGCGGACGATCTCTTCCAACTTGAAGTTGCGGGACCCTGCTCCGGGACGCAATCCGGAGCGGCGAATCATCATTCCTCGGAAAATCATCGGGCATGAAGGCTGAATCCGGCGCGAATCGAGCCCGTATCGGTCATCAGGCCGTGAAAAACCGGATTTTGGCCTAATCGAGAAAATGTTCAATCTTTTTAAATTCTTGATGTTATGACACGAATCTTATGTTATCTTCTGAAGGTCCGCGCTTGATGAGGCGGAAGCGGGAATTTTTGATGATGGTTGCCTTCCTGATGGCGAGGAGAACGGAGCGCATGCGGAATGCCAAGATTTTGATGCCCTCTTTCTTGGGCGCGACCAGCCGTTCGGCTTGGCTCCGCCTCGGGGTGTTCGGCTTTTCATTGGCATTTCTGTTGATCGGTTGTAATTCTCACTTTATGAGGCCCTTCCGGGTCAAGTCGGGCCCGAATGAAGTTCTTCTGGAGCTCGGCCCTCCAAGCGCCGGACACTTCAAGGCCGTTGTCATGGCCGATTTCAACGGAGACCGAATTCCGGACCTCGCCGCCGGCGACGTGCGGAAGGGGCGGATTCTGGTCTGGTATGGCGGCCCTCGCGTCACGTGGAAGCGGCCCATCGCTCTCAAGACCGATGGAGAGGTCAGAGACCTCGCCGCCATCGACTTGAACGGGGACGGCCTCTCGGACATCGCCTACAGCCTGCGCGGCACCCCCGGCGGCGTCTATACCTTAATCAGCGCGCCGGCCGAAAAGGCGAAGTGGCGGGCCGGGACGCCGGCCGCCCTGGAGGGTCTCTACGAGGGACTCAGCGTCGCGGATGTCAACGGCGACGGGAAGTGGGACCTGGCCGCGGCGAACGGCACGGCGGAACAAAACGGCGGGGTTCAGGTGTTCCTCGGCGACGGCCGGGGCGGGTGGTTGGGGGAGTTCGGCCCGACGCGCGGCGGCATATTCCGCGATGTGAAGCTTGTGGACCTGAACGGCGACGGCCGCACCGATTTGGCGGCCGCCGGCTGGGGCTCCGGGTCCGGCCTCCGCGTCTGGTTGCAGCGCGAGAAGGGAGGCGGTTGGAAGGGGCTTCCGCTCATCGCCCAAGGCAACTATTGGGGCGTCTGGGCGTCGGATCTCAATCGCGACGGCCGGATCGACCTGGCCGCCACCACTTTCCAGAACGGTGTCCGGGTTTACTGGGGAAAAGGGGACGGCCGGTTCGAGAAGGGCAAGTCGCCGGTGCGGGATGGAAGCTTCTGGCGGGTTCGCTCCGCGGACATGAACGGCGACGGCGCCCCCGACCTGCTGGCCACCAGCATCGACGGAGGTGGCGTCCGCCTCTGGCTCAATGACGGCAGCGGCCGGTGGGAGGCGGACCCGCGGTATCTGCCGAAGTTCGGAGTCTTCTACGGCCTTGAGGTTCGGGACATCGACCGGGACGGAAAGCTGGACGTGACCGTCGCCAGCCGGCAGGACGGCGTCAAGGTCTGGCTGCGGGGGCCGACCGCGCCCTTCGCGAATTCCGGCCTGCCGAAGGGCTTGGCGCGCGCCGCCGCCGTGGCGAGGATGCGGCACGATGTGCGGAACGGGGCCGACGCCGGGGCAAGACCCGTTCGCAAGGCGGTCTCCAGCGGCCGGCCGCCGGTCCCGGATAGCAAATCCATGTCTCGGCTTCACCCCGGTTTGCTCTATCCGGCCAACGCGGTGAACGGGCCTTCATCAAAGCGGAAAGGCCCCCCTTCCGCCGCGAAAGTGATTCCTCCGGTTTCCGGTGTCAAGGTTGCGCGCGCCGGCCTTGCCGGCCGCTCCGACCGTTTCCAAGGGGGGGCGGTCCGGGTCAAGGGCGAAGGGTCCGGTTTTCCGGACGGGACCCGGGTGGCTCAAGCAACCGGGAGGCGACGGCGTCCGATATCGGCCGGAAAAGAAGGTTGGGAGCCTCCGGGAAAGGCCAAATCCTACAGAATCGGCGTCGGCGACAAGCTGGTGATCAACATCTGGCGGGGCTTGGTGGCGGACGCGAACCGCGTGCTTGTGGACGAGGAGGGCAAGATCGGGTTTACGTTCCTGAAAAATGTACAGGCGGCGGGTCTGACGGCCACCCAGTTGGACGCATCGCTCTCCCGGCTGCTTCGGAAATTCATCAAACGGCCCCGTCTGGACCTCCGCGTCATGGAGTTCCGCAGCCAGAGTTATACGATGCTGGGCGAGGTCGGTCGGCAGGGCCGTTTTCCCATCATGGGTCCGATTCGCGTTTTCGACGCCGTAATCACCGCGGGGGGAAGCAGACCCGGAGCGGACATCAAGGGCACACGGGTGCTTCGCCGGGGCAAGGCCATCCCGGTCGCATTGAACAAGATCTTCGACGGCGACCAGCGGACGAACATCCTCCTCGAGCACGGCGACCAAATCCTCGTCCCCAAGCTGGACATCCGCCGGGGGGCGATCCGGGTTGTCGGACAGGTGCCGAAACAGGGGAGCTACCCCGTCGGGGAGGACCTGCGCGTATTGGACGCGGTCCTGATGGCCGGGTGCTGCCGCCGGGTGTCCTCGGGCGACCCGCTGCCCGATATTCGCAGGGCTCGCGTGATCCGAAAGGGCAGGATCATCCCGGTGAACCTGGATGAGGTCATCCTGCGGGGAGACCAGCGGCAGAACATCGTTCTGAAGGATGGGGACCAGGTGATTATTCCCGGCGAGCCCAGGGGCTCCCTGACGGTGGTGGGGGAGATCCGCCAGCCGGGCCGGTACAAGATCGAGGGCCGGACCCAGCTCCTGGACGTGATCCTGCTGGCGGGCGGACACCGGGACGCCGCGGACCTGACGCAGGTGAAGATATTCCGGGGGGGGCAGACGATTCTGGTCAATCTGGCCCAGGTCATTTTTCAAGGCGACGCCAAGCAGAACATTGTCATCCGGGACGGCGATCAGATCGTGGTCCCCTCCCTGCCGGCCGAGCGCCAGCGGAAGCTGAAAAGAGACCGCCGGATTTACGCCCTGGGGGAGCTCAAGAGCCCCGGCTCTTACACCTTCAGGCCGGATGTCCAGAACCTGAGTCTGCTCGATGTCCTGACGAGGGCCGGCGGGTTCACGAAATTCGCCGTCGGCTCGAGCGCGAAAATCATCCGTGGGGACATCGAGCGTCCGGTGATCCTGTCGGCGGACATCGACCGGCTGCTCGAGAAGGGGGACATCACGCAAAACCTCCCCCTCCAGGACCGGGACATCGTGTTTATTCCGCGCAGTTTCATCGGAGACGCCAACGACTGGATGGATAAGATCCGGCCGTTCCTGACGTTCTTCCTGTTCCCCGGCACGTACCGGGACACCTATGCGACCAGCACCGAATCCCTTCGGGTGGATATCGGCGGGAAGAGAACGGAGTCGAGCGGGGGGGGCGCTACACAGACGATCGATTTGGCTCAGTAGCGTCCACCCGTTGGAGTTAAATGATGGCGCAGTATGACATCAACATCCGGGATTACTGGCGGATCATCCGCAAGCGCCGGACGGTGATCATCTTCACAGCGGTCTTGTTGGCGTTGTTCAGCTTTGTCTTCGGCAAGCTCAACGAACCGATTCCCATCTATTCCGCCGCCTCGGCGGTCAAGTTCCAGCGCAGCACGACGGTCGCCGGACTCGTGGCGGAAGCCTTCACGTTCGCCCCCACCGACGAAATCGCCACCCAGATGGTCATCGCCAGGAGCTACCCCATCATAGAGGAGGTGGCCAAGGGCCTGAAGCTGATCGACCCGAACCTTTCGTCGGAGAAGATTCGGTCCGACAGTCGCCTGGTCTCCATCGTCAACCGGCTGCGCAAGCAGATCCGCGTCGAGCAGCAGGGCGAGACCAACATCATGACCCTCCGCGCCACCTCCACCGACCCGAAACTGGCCGCCCGGATCGCCAACATCGTCGCGCGCGCATACCAGAAGCAGATGGCCCTCGAGCGGAACAAGGAAACCCGCGAATCGCGCCTGTTCATCGAAAACCAACTCAAGGTGGTGGAAGCCAGGCTCCGGAAGGCGGAGAACCGGGTCAAGAAATTCCAGGAGACTCACCGGTTCTTTACCGTCCGCGGGCTGGCGAGCGCGGTGACGTCGGAGCTGCAGAAACTGGAAAGAGACCTGGGGAACCGGCGGAACAAGCTGCGGGCGACGAGCCTGCTCTTGAAGCAGCTCCGGGGGATCAAGGCCTTGAAAGGCCACAGCAACGAGCGCCTGTTCATCGACTCCGGCTCGCCGGCCGCCCGGCTGAACGGCCAGCTTCTCGATCTCCAGCTCAAGCGGGACGCCCTGCTCCTCGCCTTCACCAACGATCACCCCGAGGTCATCGAGACCAACCGGCAGATCGTCGACCTGCTGGATGAAATGGAGAACGAGTTGTCGGCCGAGGAGCGGATTCGAAAGCTCCGGTCGGGGGAGTTGGCAAAACAGGTCGAATCGGCGAGGAAGCGGGCCGCGGAAGTCCCGGACATCGGCGTGCTGTACGGCCGTCTCCAGCAACAGGTGAAGGTCAACGGCGAGGTCTACAGCCTTCTGATCGGCAAGCTGCAAACGGCCCGGATCCGCGAGGCGGGACTGAGCAGTGAAGTGTCCATCGTCCGGCCCGCGTTCGAGCCGAACACGGCGATCAACAAGCCCTCCCTCATCCTCAACTCTCTCATCGGGGCCATCATCGGCATGGTGGTCGGGTTGGTCTTCGCGTTCTTGCTGGAAACGATGGACACCTCCATCGGGGCCATCGAAGACGTCGAGGAGTTTCTGAGCGTTCCGGTGGTGGGGATCATCCCCTACACCGACCCGGATTACTTGTTCCGGGATTACCTCAACGAGAATCCGGAGAAGACGGAGAGCTTTGCCTCGGAAGTGTTTTACCGCCTGGTCTGCCATTTCATGCCGCGCACGCCCATGGCGGAGGCTTACCGCTCGCTGCGGACCAACATGGAGTTCCTGTCCCTGGAAAAGAGCGGCAACGCCTTCGTGGTGACGAGCTCCTCTCCCGGCGAGGGGAAGACCAATACGGTCATCAACCTGGCGTTGGCATTTTCCCAGTCGGGCAAGCGGACCCTGCTCATCAGCGCGGACCTCAGGCGTCCGACCATCTACCGGATCTTCGGCATCGAACGGGACCCCGGCCTGACCGATGTCCTCCTCGGAAACAACGAATGGCGCGAAGTGGTGCGGACCGTGACGGACATCATGATCGGAAAGTTCGACATGGAGGACATCATGTTGACCCCCGGTCTGGACAACCTGTCCATCATGACTTGCGGCCCGATCCCCCCGAACCCGGCCGAGCTGCTCAACTCCGCCACGATGAAGAACTTCCTCCAGGAGGTCTCCGAGGCCTACGACGTCGTCCTCATGGACACCCCCCCCATCCTCCCCGTCACCGACGCGGCCATCCTCGGCACGATGGTCCACGGAACCATCTTGGTCTACCAGGTCGGTCAGGTCGCCCGGGGCGCCCTGCGGCGCGCCAAGGTGACGATGGACAACGTTCAGGCCCCGGTTTGGGGAGTTGTTCTCAACTCCCTGCGGGCGGAAGTCAGTCCGGACATCGATTCTTATAAGTATTCCTCCACCTATTATTATTACGGCTACTCCGAGGACGAAGAGTACATCGCCCCGGAGGGAATTATTGGGCGCCTGCGCAGCCGTTTCTGGCCCTTCGGCCCCGACCGGGAGGACAGGGCTGAGCTGGAGGGGGAAGTGGTCGAGGGGCAGATCGAAGGTGAAGTCGAGGATCCAGAAGAATATGAGGAATACGACGACGAAGAGCTCCCGGAGCGCGCCGGCCTGATCGGACGGGTGACGGCGATCTTCGGTCTTCTGATGGCGCCGATTCTGGCGGTCATGCGGTTTCTGCCGTTCGGCCGGCGCCAAAGCGTTCAAGAGGACGACGGGGAGCCCGAGGCGGAATTCGACGAGATGGATCCGGAGGAAGCCGGGTGGGCCGAGGACGACGCCGATGATGATGATGACGTGGAATCCCGGACACCGCCGCGCGGAGGGAGGCGGAAGTCCTCCAAGACCCCGGCCGTCGGGTTCCTCTTGGGGGTTCTGGCCCTGGCGGGAGGCTGGCTCTGGCAGGAAGGGTATCCGATTCCTTACGTGAAGGCCCGTCGCACGCTCATGGAGCCCATCCGGAAGTCCGCCCCCGCGACGAAACCCGCCCGGTGGAAGGTGACGGGTTCCGCCCTCCCCGCGCGCGACGAAGGCGCCCGTTCATCCAACGGAAATGCGCGGTCTCGGTCCGGCGGGCCGAAGAGCCCATCCGCGACAAGGCCGATTGGACCCGGTTCATCGAGTCCGTGATCGGCCTCCGGCGGGCGAGACCCTTTTGATCTCGGACGCCTCCCCCGACGGCATGGCCGCCTCGATCATCCGCCACGTCCGGGCGATCGAGTCCGACCCGGCCGGTTATCAGCCGTCCAGGGAGCGGTGCGTCCGGTACGTCCACGAGGGGTTCACCTGGGGGCGCCTGACGGCCCGGTGGGCGGAGGCCCTGCGCGCCGCGGCCGGGGGGTGAGCGTCTTCCTCCGCTGTCCCCGATCGGTATCGAAGGTTCGGGTCCTCTCCGGGTTCGGATCAGACTTTACATCCTGCGGATCTCACCCCTAGAATGGTTGGAAAAAGACTTCCAGACGGAAGGTGCCGTCCTGCCGAGCCGTACGTGTCATCGCGGACGGAAAGCGGGCGGATGCTTCGCGGGGGGGATTCGGCTTCGGGCGTTGCTTCGACCGGATGACCCCGCCCCATTCCTTTTAATAACGAGAGACCGCGCATATGACGCACCCGACGTTCAAGGACATGATGCAGGACGTGGTTTCCTGGGGGAGTTGTTGCGAGTGCGGATCGTGCGTCCTGGTGTGCCCCCACAACGTCATCGAGTACGTGGACGGCAAGCCCAAGCAGACGGCCAAGGCTGCGGCCGCCCACGACTACTGCGGGATCAGCGAAGGCATCGGCTGCGACGTCTGCGCGGCCGTTTGCCCCAGGCTTTATCCGAAGGAGTGGAACCTCAAGGACCTCCTGTTCGGAAACGGTCGGCCCTACGAGGGGGCGTTCGGGACGTACCGGACCATCCAGGTGGCCCGCGCCAAAGACCCCGGGATGCTCGCGGCGGGCGAGGACGGCGGCGTCGTGACGACCATCCTGGAATGGGCCATGCGGGAGGGCGTCATCGACGGGGCCGTCGCCGCCTCGTTGGACGGGACGCTTCCCTGCCAGCCGGCGCCCACCGTGGTCACCTCTCCGGAGGAGCTCCGGAAGACCGCCAAGTCCTGGTACACCTACGTCCCCAACAACCTGGGGCTGGAGGAGGTCAAGAAAAAGGGCCTCGAGAAGGTGGCCTTCGTCGGCGTGCCCTGTCAGATCACCCCGATTCGGAAGATGGAGCTCTGCGATCCGGACTTCATCAAGACGCCGGACAAGCGGCCCAAGATCGTCGAGAAGCAGGAAGAGTTCCTGACGGGTTTCGGCCGGCGCGTCGCCCTGAGCATCGGCCTGTTCTGCACGGAGGTCTTCAACTACCAAGGCCTGATGGTCGAGAAGATCCAGGGCGAGCTCGGCGTCCCCCTGTCCGAAGTGGTCAAGTTCAACGTCAAGGGAAAGGTCCTTGTGTACAAGAAGGACGGAGAGATCGTCGAGCTCAACCTGAAGGAATGCGCCACGAATTACGGCCGGCCCGAGTGCCACCACTGCGGGGACTTTTCCGCCGAATTGGCCGACATCGCCTGCGGGGGCGTCGGCGCCATGGGCTGGACCATCGTCGTCGCCCGAACGCCCCGGGGGGAAGAGATCTGGAACCGCGTGGCGGCGTCCGGCCTGGTCGAGGTGAAGCCCATCGAGGACTTCGAGAAGTCCCGCCGGGTCCTCGAGATCCTCGCCGCGCGGCAGACCAAGCGGGTGCCGCGGGGGACCCGGCTGCGGGGCATGCCCCGCGCGTCCTTGGAAGGCGGCGTGGTCCAGCGAACGGGCACGGAGCCGATCGAGACCGGGACGCCGTGGGACGACGCCTGATTCGGGTGAAGCGCCGACCCGTAGGACTCGCGCGTGTTCGAAAGGCGGCCGCATCGGGGCGCCGTGTTGATTGAGAACCTCGTGATCGAGCCTTTGCGTGAAGCTGGGGAATTCCACTTGAACCGGGAGGGTTGATGCCGTGGTGAAAGAACTATTGCGCCCCGCGACCCCGGAGGACGCCGTCGCCCTCCTCGCGAAGCACAAGGGCAAGGCCAAGGTGCTGGCCGGCGGAACGGACCTCGTCGTCCTGATGCGCGCCGGGAAAATTGCGCCGGAGGTGATTGTCAGCCTCAACGGGATCGCCGCGTTGCGGTCCCTGTCCTTCAACCCGGACGACGGGTTGCGGATCGGGGCGTTGACGACGCATTCGGAGCTGATTGAAAACGGGGACGTCCAGGCGCGGTATCCGGTTCTGGCGGAGACGGCCCGGGCCCTCGCGGGTCCGCCCGTCCGCAACGCCGCTTCGGTGGCCGGGAACCTGTGCCACGCGGCCCCGTCGGCCGACTTCGGGCCCCCGCTCCTGGCCCTGGACGCCTCGGTGGCGGTCCTCGGACCCGGGGGGGAACGGACGGTTCCGCTGACGGACTTCTTCAAGGGGCCCAACCAGACCGCGCTGGCCGAGGACGAGATCCTGACGGAGATCCGGGTTCCGACCCCGGCCGAGGGATCCGGGGCCGGTTACCAGAAGCTGGGAGTCCGGAGCGCAATGGAGATCGCCATGGTCAGCGCGGCGGCTTCCATGACGAAGACGAATGGGACCTGCTCGGACGTGCGCGTCGCGCTGGGGGCGGTGGCCCCGGCGCCGTTCCTGGCGAAATCGGCCGCGGCGGCCGTCGAGGGCAAGGCCCCCTCGGCGGAGGTCTTCGCCCGGGCGGGCGAGGCGGCGGCGGCGGAAAGCCGACCCATCTCGGACATCCGGGCCTCGGCCGAGTACCGGAAGAAAATGGTCGCGGTCATGACGCGCCGGGCGCTCGCCCGCGCGGCGGGCCTGTGAGAGGAGAGGCGGCGATGGAATGCACGCTCGACATCAACGGAAGGTCGCACACCGTCTCGGTCCGGCCCGATGAGACGCTGCTGGACGCCCTGCGCGAAAGGCTCAACCTGACCGGTTCGAAAGAGGGTTGCGGGGAGGGCGACTGCGGGGCCTGCACGATCCAGGTGGACGGCCGGGCGGTCAACGCCTGCCTCCTCCTGGCCGCGGACGCCGGGGGCCGGGAGATCAGGACCATCGAGGGCCTGGCCGAGAACGGCGAGCTGAGCCCCGTTCAGCGGGCCTTTGTCGAGAACGGGGGCATCCAGTGCGGGTTCTGTATTCCGGGAATGCTCATGTCCGCCGCCGCCCTGCTTCAAAAGAATCCCAATCCGACCGACTGGGAGATCCGCGAGGCGCTGGCGGGCAACCTGTGCCGCTGCACCGGCTACATCAAGATCTTCCAGTCGGTGAAGGCCGCGGCGGAAGAGACGGCGGGATAACCGACCCCCGATGACCGGCGGGCCCCGCGCGGGCCGCCGGCTCCACGGAAGGAGAGAGACCATGGCGCAGGCTTCCATCGGGACAAGGGTTCCCCGGCGGGACGGCGGCGAGAAGGCGATGGGCAAGGCGCAGTACTTGGCGGATCTGAAGCTGACGGGGATGACGCAGGTCCGGTTCGTCAAGTCCCCCCTGGCCCATGCCCGGATCAAATCTATTGACACTTCCAAGGCCGAGGCCCTGCCGGGCGTCGTGGCCGTCGCCACGCACGAAGACGTCCCCGACACCCGAATCGGCGAGGTCGTCATGGACCAGCGGATCTTCGCCAAGGAGAAGGTCCGTTATGTCGGCGACATCGTGGCCGCGGTGGCGGCGGAGGATCTGGAGACCGCCAACCGGGCCGTCGAGCTCGTGAAAGTGGATTACGAGGAGCTGCCGGCCGTCTTCACGGTCGAGGACGCGTTGAAAGAAGACGCCCCCGAGCTTCACGAGGAGTACCAGAGTTACGAAACGATCCCGCCGGCGGCGGATCCGCACAAGATGATGACCGGCCGGAACCTCTGCTGGATGGGGATGATCAAGAAGGGGGATGTCGAGAAGGGGTTCGGCGAGGCGGACAAGGTTGTGGAAGATCACTTCGACATCCCCGCCGCTCAGGGCTCTCCCATCGAGACCCACGGCGCGGTGGCGGCGCCCTCGCCGGGAGGGGACGGCGTGACGATATGGACCTCCACGCAGGTGCCCTTCGGCGTCCGGGAGGTGGCGGCCCACGGTCTCCACCTGCCGCTCTCGAGCGTGCGCGTCATCGCCCCCACCGTCGGGGGCGGCTTCGGCTCCAAGTGCCAGCCCTGGGTGGAGCCGATTGTCGCGGCCGTCGCCCTCAAGGCCGGCCGGCCGGGCCGGTACGTGATGAGCCGGGAGGAGGAATTCGAGATCACCCAGCCGCGGCACCCGATGACGGTGATCGTGAAATCGGGCGTGATGAACGACGGGAAGATTGTCGCCCGCCACGTCCACATCATGATGAACACCGGCCACAGCGTGATGCTGGCGCCCATCATGGTGTCTCTGGTCGCCCATGTGGGCGGAGCGCCCTACAACATCCCCCACCTGTGGGTGCAGTGCGTCGCCGCGTTCACGAACCTGCCGAGCTTTTCGCTCGTCCGGGGGCCGGGCGGACCCCAGGCGACCTTCGCCGTCGAGCAGCACACCGACCGTCTGGCCGACGCCGTCGGCATGGACCGGGTTGATTTCCGGATGAACAACTGCGTCGGCCCGGGCGACAAAGGCCCCTCCGGACAGGAGCTGGGCGGCGTAGGTCTCAAAGAGGCCCTTCAGAAGGTGAAGGAATCCATCGGGTGGGGGCGGGACCGGCCCGAGGGGCGGGGCGTCGGCGTCGCCATCGGCTGGTACTCGACCCTCATCGGGATGGGCTCCTCGGCCACTGTGTCCCTGAACGAGGACGGCTCGGTCAAGGTGACGACGGGATTCGTGGACCACGGGACCGGGAACGTGTACGGGGGCCTGCCCATTTTCATCTCGAACGAGCTGGGCGTGGACATGGACAAGATCCACATCACGAGCGGCGACACCGAGACGGGGCCCTGGGACTATGGGACCGTAGGCAGCCGTTCCACGTACAACCACGTCCGGGCGGTGGGCGCGGCCCTCGAGGATGTCAAGGGGCAGCTTCGCGAGCGGGCCGCGCGCATGCTCGAGGCCGATCCCAAAGAGATGGATATTCAGGACGGCATGGTGTTCGTCCGGAGCACGCCGGACAAGGCCATCCCCGTGGGTGTGCTGTGCGCGACGGCGGCCAAGCCGGGCTTCCCCGGTCCCGTCGTCGCCAACGGCTCCTACAACGGAACCCCCTGGCCGCCCGGGGAGGACGTGGAAGTCGCGTTGGCCCTCACGTCTTTCGGCGAGCCCCCCTTCGTGGCCCAGGCCGCGGAGGTCGAAGTCGACCCGGAGACCGGGAATGTCAAGGTCCTGAAGATCGCCTCGGCCGTGGACGCCGGATTCGCCCTCAACCCCATCGGCCTGGAAGGGCAGGTCGAGGGCGGGACGATACAGTCCATGGGGCAGGCCCTGACCGAGCGGATGGTCTTCGACGACAAGGGCCGCCTGCTCAACGCGAGCTTCCTGGACTACAAGCTCCCCCTGGCACCGGACATCCCGGAGTTCGACACGATTGTCGTCGAGAGCCTGGCCGATCAAGGGGCGATGGGAACGAAGGGGGTCGGCGAGGCGCCGGTCGTGGCGACGGCGTCGGCCATCGCGGGCGCGGTGAGCGCGACCACGGGCGCGACGTTCGATCAGATCCCGCTGATGCCGGAATATGTCCTGGAACGCATCGAGGCCGCGTCGGCTACGGTGTAGAGGAAAAACCTTGGGGGGACATTTTGAAAATTGTCCCCCCAAACCCCTCCCAGGGGTTGGGAACCCCCCTCAAAAACTTTCATTTGGCGAAAGAGGGCGGCGCCGTAGGCGCCGCCCTCTTTCGCAAGAAGTAATGGGCTGGACTCTGTATCCGCTCGTGCGCCTCGCGCGGCAAGATGAGTCGTTAGTCGTGTCACGTACGCCGCGAAAAGGCCAAGCCGTTGGCTTGGCCGCAAAAAGTTTTCCAGGGGGAGTGGGGGGCCGGTTTACAAAAAGGCCCCCCACGGTCTTGTCTTTATTCTCCTCGAAACTCCGGTTTCCGCTTCTCGGCGAAGGCCGAGGTCCCTTCTTTGGCGTCTTGCGTGCCCCGCAGGAGCGTGAACAGCGTGTTCTCGAAGGCCAGGCCGTCGGCGAGGTTCATCTCCGCGCCCCGGCGGACCGCCTCCTTGGCGAACCGGACGCTGAGGGGGGCTTTCCGACAAATGTTCTCGGCCAGCGCCCGCGCCGTTTTCATCAGCTCGCCGGGCGGGACGACGCGCGTGACCAGTCCGATGCTGAGGGCCGCGCGGGCGTCGATGCGCTCTCCCGTCAGGACCAGGTCGAGCGCGCGGGCCATGCCCACGACGCGGGAGAGCCGTTGCGTCCCGCCGGCGCCCGGCATGATCCCGAGGGACACTTCGGGCAGGCCGAGGCTCGCCGTCTCGGACGCGATACGGATGTCGCAGCAAAGCGCCAGCTCGAGGCCGCCCCCCAGGGCGTACCCGTTGACGGCGGAGAGGATCGGCTTGGTCTGGTTTTCCAGGGCGTGGTAGACGTCCCGTCCGCCGAGGTGGGACTTGCGCTGGACCCAGGCCGATTCGTCCAGGACGGAGGCGATGGTCTTCTTGATGTCGGCGCCGGCGCAGAAGGCCTTCTCTCCCGCGCCGGTGAGGATGGCCGCCCACAGGCCGTCATCCTCCCGGAAATCGTCGAAGACCTCCCGCATCCGCGATTCGGTTTCCGGGTCAAGGGCGTTCAACGCCTCCGGGCGGTTCATCGTCACGGTCAGGATCCGGCCGGTCTTGTCCACATCCAGGCTCATCTTGGGGATCTCCTTTCGTCGTTGGGGTGGTCGGGGGAGCGCCCGGCCGTTTGATCGCCGGAGAGGGTCAATGCGGATCGGCGGTTGTGACTGAAGCCGGGGAGATGACACCAGAGG
>JASLXW010000439.1 GCA_030740135.1 Nitrospinota bacterium | reverse complement strand
GCGTTGGTTGGCGCGACGAGTTCCCGCAACCCGTAACGGTCCATCTTCCGAGGTCAAAAATGAAGGCGGACAAAAGGTTCGGAACCCGGGCGGAGGGAATTCGGGGTCTTCTCCACCAAGAAAAGACTTGACCCCTATGTTTTTCTCTCGTTGTGAGATATTCGACCGGAACGCTGATGACCTCGGAGGATCGGGAGGGGTTCTTCCGTCGCCCGCTGCAAAGCGGGTTTACGCATGGGGCTTTCCCCCGTCGCACCCCTCTAGAGCCCGGGCGAATTCCCGTCTCCCGCCCCGCCTTCGCCGGTCATGACCGCGTCAAATGGTCTTCGGCCCGTCGGGCGCGGTCTCGGCGCCCAGATGACGCTTCTCGGCTTGTCCTTCATGTGCAAAGCCAGCTCCTCTACGGGGCCAAAGCGCATGACCTGCGCCATGCAGTGATGCACACAAGCCGGCGCCTTGTTCTCCACGCCCGTGCGCCTCGCGCAAAGATCGCAGAGGTCGGTCGGTATGGGTACGTAGTTGAAGGTCCGGCCGCCGTTCAGGACTTGCTCAAGGACCTTTATGCCGAACTCTTCCGGCGAGAAGCCATGCTCTTGCCGGCACGCCGCCTCGCAGGCGAGGCAGCCGGTGCAAAACTCGATGTCTATCCACAACCCTTGCGTCTTCATCGCCGGTTCTTTCTCCAGATCTCCAAACGGCGTCCCGCCCAAAAGGGATCAGGCCGGTGCGCCGTCGCCTTCGACTTTGCGCACCCGGCACAAAAGCGATTTCACCTGAGCGCCACCGAATCCCGTTTTCGAATGCATCCCCCCGGGGATCAGGACGTTGACGTTCGAGTCGTAGGCGCCGAAATCGGGCTCCCCGATTTTCTCCGGATACCACCAGCTGTGCTGGGCCATCACCACCCTGGGATGCACGAGGCTGTACTTCGCCCTCATCTTGCATCGCCCCACGTGGTTTTCCAGCCAGACCCAATCGCCGTCCTCGATTCCCTGCTCCTTCGCCGTCTCGGGATTGATTTCCACCAAGGGATCGGGGTTCATCTTACGCAGACTGGAGATCATCCGATGCTCGCTGTGAAAGAAAGCGATTGTCCGCGAGCCGGTGTTCAGGATGAGCGGATAGTCTTTTGCAAGGTCCGGGCGACTGACCGGGCTGATGTGGGGTTCGGTGTATGACGGCAAGGGGTCGTAGCCCCAACGCTCCATGAGCGAGGAGTACAGCTCGATCTTTCCGGACGGCGTCGCGAACCCGGGCTTGCCGTCCCCGCGCAACAGCCCCCGTTCGTGACGCTCATAAGGCATCGAGGGGTCGGCGGCGGGCGGCATGATCCAGCTTCGCTCCCGCACCTCCTCCAGGGGGATCCCCGAAGGCTTGAGATAGAACCGGTAGAGATCATCCAACGACTCGAACCGGAAGTCGTCGTTGAGCCGCTTGGACAACGCGAAGCAGATCTCCGCGTCGGAGCGGCACTCTGCGACCCGGATCGCCGGACCCTGGGCGGTCAGGGGGGACCACCACGCCCTCACGCCGTCGCGCTCCGGAAAACTCGCCGCCGGCAAGACGACATCGGCGAGCGCCATCGCCGTCGGTGTCATGAACAGGTCGACAACGACGTTGAAGTCTAACGACTCGAACGCCTCGCGCCAGCGCCGCGGGTCCTGTGCGCCGACGACGAAATTCGTGCCGGCAATGAACGAGGCCTTGAGGGGATACGGATCTCCCGAAAAGATCTGGTCGATGACCGCATCGGGCTGCGCCCGCCAATGGAGATTCTTGACCATCGGGAACTTGTCGACGCCGATCCTTTTCGCCCGCTGCTCCGGCGGCATCATTCCGCCATACATGGCTTCGACCGCTTCCTGCGTCATGGGATAGGAGGTGACGCCGAACGCCGGCCGCGCGACCACCATGCCACCCGGGTTTTCCACGTTTCCGGTGACGCACCACAGGTGATTGATTGCCAAGGCCACGTGGAAACCCTCCGCCGCCATGTCGACCGGCACACCCCATTGAAGCGCCGCCGACTTGCTCTTGGCGTAAAGACGGGCCGCTTCGGCAATGAGTTCCTTCCGCACCCACGTGATCTCGGCGACGCGCTCCAACGGGTACTCTTGGACCCGCGCCTTGAGCTCCTCGAAACCCACCGTCCAATTGTCCACGAATTTCTCGTCATAGAGGCGCTCGTTGATGATCACGTTGAGCATGCCAAGCGCCAGCGCCCCGTCGGCGCCCGGACGGATGGGCAGCCATATCGCCGCCCGGGAAGCCAGCCAGGTATAGTGCGGATCGATGACGATGAGCTTGGAGCCGCGCTTCAGGCAATGGATGATCCAGTGCCCATGGTTCCCGTCATTGCAGGTCGCAACCGGGCTCTGTCCCCAAACCATGTAGCACTCGGGGAGCTTCCACGACGGGTCATCGTAGCGCTTGGCGTGGAACTGCGAGGCGTCGGGCACCACGTAATCGCCCAGCGCGACCTTCATGGCGAGCAGGCGCGGGTGATAGCACGAGTTGCCGGGAAGGGATTGCATCCAATTGGGGCTGCCGTAATTGTAGGCGAGGAGCACCATCCAGCCCCCCACATCCCGTCCGGTGCCCTGCACGAAGACCGCCGACTCGGCCCCGTGCTCGTTTCTGATGTCCCGGAAGCGGGTCTCGATAAGGTCCAGCGCCTCGTCCCAAGACGCCTGCCGCCAGCTGTCCGTTCCCCTGGCGCCCTCGCGAATCATCGGGTGGGTCAGGCGGTCGGGATGGTAAACGTACTCCTTCAGCGCCAGGGCGCGCGGGCACAATGTGCCCAGGTTATAGGGGTGGTCCGCCACCCCTTCGACCTTCTCGAGCTTTCCGTCGCAAATAAAAAGGTCCACGCCGCAACCGCCATGACAGCCGGCTCCGGGGGACCAGACCGTCGACCGGACCACCCTCGTTTCCTTGGCGCTCTCGCTCATCGTCAGGGATGCCTTCTGTTCGCTCTCCCCCCCCTGTCGCAAAGAGTGGCGCCGGCCCTACGAGTCGCCGGACCACTATTCTGAAAAAGTACTGCAACGATCACAAGCTGTCAACAGCGGCGACAGTGACGCACGACGCGATCCGCACACGACCGAAGGGTGTGCGCGGCAGTGGTCGAAGCCGGGGAAAGTCCACCGATTTCGTTGCAATCCGTGAATTGAAACGGTTTCCGCCGCGCAGGAAATTCTTGGATGGCGCGGGTCCCCGGCATCACCCGCGAATCGTGAAGGGACACAGGACGGGCGTCATTGAGGCCAAGTCACCATCTCAAAGCGGCTCTTTCCGGCTGGGATTCTGTGGGGTCTTTCGGACGAAACAGGAAAGCTGGTTACAGGTTTCCTGTGAGGCCGGAGACCCGGGATTTCCAAACCATACGCCGACCCTGCCCTTCCCCCTAAAGTTGTACCACTTTTTGAGTTAGTCTCTTCTCCTCGATGTCCGAAATTTCAGGGTTGCCCAG
>JASLXW010000438.1 GCA_030740135.1 Nitrospinota bacterium | reverse complement strand
GTTTCCTGAAGCGGAGAGAACCCCTCTCCTTTGGGAATGCTCCCCCCTGCGAACCTGTTCGGATCCTCGGGAGAAGCGAATTCCCCGAGGACCCGAACAGAGATCCTTTTAATCCACTTCAAGATCCTTCCGTGTTTCCCGCCCTACATCCGGGTCGGGAATACGGCCACGAAATCGTTCGTGTAAATCTCGTCGACCGCGGGCTTCCGCTTCAATTTCCGGTACTTGAAGATGGTGTCGATGGTCTGCTGGACCTTTTCCCGAATCATGAAGCCTATCCCGGTCCGCTTTGTCTCCTTGGTGATCGCGACGTCCACGCCGATCTCCCAATGCCCCCGCGCCTGCTTACGCGAGACGCTCGGACTTTTCTCGATGAAGGCTTCAATCGCCTTTGTGGTGTTCTTCACCGACCACTTGAATGCATCCATCGAGGCGACGACAAATAGACGCGTGCGGATTGGCCGCTCCTTGAGGGTGTCTTCGTGGGCGATGATGCCGTTGGAGTAGATGTTCACGCCGAAGTCCGAGTAGTTGAAGTACGCGATCGGCACGCCGTGCTTCTTGGCCCCTATATCCGTGCTGGGGTTCCGGGTGCGGTAGCTGACGATGGCGTGCACCCGATTGGCGAAAAGGCTCGGCTCTTGGGCCGACGCCTCCATGATCACCCAGTTCACTTTGGAGGGGTCCATGCCCGTGAATGGCGCCAAGGCCGGGAACACGATTTTCGAGGAGTTCTGGTGAGCGGATCCGATCTTCTTGCCCTCCAGATCCTTCGGGGTCTTGATCCCGCTATCTTTTCGATAGGCCACCACGAATAGGTTGTCGTGATGGATCATGGCGATCTCTTTGACTTTGAGGTCCGGGTTATTCGCCCTGCCGATGATGAGCGTACCCATATCGGCATGGCCGTAATCGGCCCCTTTCGCCCCGATTGTCTTGACCGACAGCCCTGAGCCTTTGCCGGGCTGGATGGTCACATCGAGGCCGTACTTCTTGTAGATCCCATATTTAACCCCGGCGTAGAAAGAGGCATGCTTCCCGTAGGGGACCCAGTCCAGAAAGAAACTCACCTTCTCGGCCGCCAGCGCGCCGGAAACCGCACCCCCGATGGCCAGTATGGCCCCGACGACGATCGAAACGAATGCGAATCGTATCTTTCTTGCCATTTTTCCATCCCCTTCCTTCGTTTTCAGAATCGGGGGAGAACCCCTCCTTTCGGGAACGGTCCTCCCCCCATGCGGACCTATTCGGGTCCACGGGAGAAGCGAATTCCCCGAGGACCCGAACAGTGACCCTTGGAGACGCTTCCTGATCCTCTGCGTTTCCCGCCCTACATCCGGGTCGGGAATATGGCCACGAAATCGTTCGTGTAAATCTCGTCGACCGCGGGCTTCCGTATCCCCCGCTCATTGCGAAAAGCAGCCCGCTCTCAACCGGACGGGTAAGCGGACCCTATCGAATTTCATGCTAATTAAAGGAACGTCCCCCTTATTCGGGGCCGAACATCGCCGGCCCTCGATAACGCCTGGAACCCAGTTCGAGCGGGTTCAAATGCCCCCGCGCTGTCGCCCGGACCACGGGACCGAACCGAGTTTAACCGCGCTTGACCATATACCGCTATTTCATTGTGTCTGCTTTTTAACAGAAGATTACGTCTGTATTCAACCCGCTTTTCAATGTTTATTGTCCAAAACGGGTCCGCCGAAGGGCACGGCGTAAGGGCCGATGGTCTCCATGTCCACCTCGACCAGACTCGGTTTGCCCGCCTCCAGGGCGGCGCGCAGCGCGGGTCCGAACGCCGAAGTCGATTCCACACGGGATGCCTCGAAGCCGAAGGTTTCCGCCAATTGCGTCAAGGCGGGCGCCTGGAGGTCCACACCGAAGACGCGGCCCGCATAGCCGGCTTTCTGAGTGTTTCGTATGACCCCGTATCCCCGGTCGGCCACGTCGGTCCGGACGAACCAAGCTTCGTGACCCGCGGCTTGGAGGTCGTCGGCGCCCCTGTCCCTTGAGCAGGCGCCCTCCTGATCATGACGGACCATCTCGAAAGCTGTGTCGCTGAGGCCATTCAGAAGGACGACAGCGCGGGGAGGATCGAGGAGTTCAAGCTGGGCGTGGACAAGTTCATCCGGTGATGACTCTTTCCCTTAAGGAAATGAGAGCGTTTTGAGCTTTCGATGGAAAAAGCAAGGCGATTTCTTTTTTGCCGTGCCCCCCGGCTGCACTCGACCCGACACCGTCCGGAAGCCCTCTACTTCGCCGACCTGCCCGCCAACAGCCTTCCGAAACCTTCGACCGGTTTGCCGTAATCCAGGGCGTTCAGCGCCTTGTAGAGGAGGGGGCTGAACATGGTGAGGACGGGGACGTCGAATTCCGCTTCCAGCTTCTCGATCGTGTCCGTGGCGCCATGCCAGCAAGGGCAGGAGAGATAGATCGCCTCCGCGCCGGGCACCGCCTGAAAGACCTCCTTCCCCTTCTCGTAAGGGGTGTTCTCCCGAAGGGCGTGGATCTCGACGTGGCTGTTGGTGTGGTAACCGGAGATGGCCGTGACCTCCAGGCCCGCCACCTCGAGGAAGCCACGGATGTGAGCGTTCTGGTCGTCCCGGTGAGGGGTTCCCACGGCGACCTTCTTGACCCCCATGCCCTCGAGGGCCTCCGTCACGGCCGTCATGGCGGCCGTCGCGGGTTTGCCGGTGGCCTCTTCAATCGACCTTTCCAGCTCTTTCGTCCAATTGGGGCCCATTGCCGACTGGATCAGGTCCCCCGTGACGACGAAGAAATCAGGCTGCTGAAACCGTTGCAACTGGAGGACGGCATCGATCACGCTGTCCCGCTGCTTTTTGAAATCTTCTACATCGAAGCGCCCGGGGCGGACCATCTTCAACGCCCACATGACGGTGGAGACGATCAGGTTGATGTCCGGGGGAGTCATCCGGAAGAAATCCTGGTAGGTCTTGTCCACGGTGCCGGCCGTCACCCAGCCGATGGACGCCTTCCAATCGTCCGTCCAGCCTCTCACGGTCTGTCTCCTTCGGTTCGGGTTTTTCCAGGGCAATGGGCGGATTGCCCGCCGGCGCCGTCCAATACACAAGAATTATCCAGGCGAACCGGAAATTTCCATATGACCACTTTTCAGCCGCCATGTACAGTTATGTGCGCGTCGTCAAGAGGAGCGGATTGGTTTTGGTCGTGCTGTATTTTTCTCCCCCTGCAAGTCCTGAAGTCTAAGAGCAATCACCCATTCATGTAACGATCTGTCTGCGTGATTCGTTGGAATGTAAGACCTGACCCAATCCTTCCCGGGGCGCCCCCGGCCATCCGGCCCTGCGGAAAGCACGGTGCACGACAGTCCTTGTGGAGCAGTCCCGGCCGGGATTATAATCTTGATGTACGACATAGAGGGGAGGGCCGTGCCTGCACTGATCTTGGCGATTGCAAAAGATTTGACACCGGATTAGGCTGGTGTCATGGACCTGAAGGGCTTTGAAGGCCTTGTAAAAACG
>JASLXW010000437.1 GCA_030740135.1 Nitrospinota bacterium | reverse complement strand
CCAGCTCTTTGCGGATTCGTTTTGCGTTGATTCGCAGGCTCGCGGTCATGTGAGACACCCTTTCCGGTAAATTTCGTCGATGACAGGGGGGGGGCGGTGTTCTCAGGACTCGCCGGCCGGGCGCGCGTGCTCCCCGGCCGAGTCGAGCATCGAGAGGAAGGCTTCGGCGTCGCCGAGATCGGCGAGGAGCACATCGGGCCGGGTTTCCCGAAGCGTTTCCGCGTCGGCCCCCCCGGTGGACACCGCGACGGTTCGGACGCCCGCCGTTTTTCCGGCCTGGACGTCGACGGGCGTGTCGCCGACGACCCAGCTCAACGGCTCAACCCCGCCGGGCAGTCGCCCCCTCGCGCGCTCGACGCCGGCCCGGATGATGTCCGAGCGCTCCGTGGCGTCCGAGCCGAACCCGCCGAAGGTGAACCGGTGGTTCAGACGGGCGCGGCGCAGTTTGGCGCGCGCCCCACGCTCGATGTTTCCGGTGGCCAGGCCCATAATCGCGTCTTCGCGCACGGAGAGCCGGGCCAGAAGACGCCCCACCCCCGGCAGGACCCGAAAACCCTCGGCCTCCGCTAGGGTGTCGGCCAGCTCCCCGAGGTAGAGACCGTAAATCCGGGCGGTTTCGGCGGATGTAGGGGGGGAATTTCGCCGCTGGAGATAGACCCACTCGACGATGGCGGGGTCCGTTTTTCCATGCAAAGTGATCCCGTCCAGGGCGTTTTTCCAGTTGTTGGCCTTTTCAAACGCCCGGGCGAGCGCCAGCCGGCCCGCGCCGCCGGACTGGATCAAGGTCCCGTCGATATCGAAGAGGATGACGTGCATGTTGTCCGGTTTTCAAAACGGCCGGGGCGGGATCGGCCTCAAGGCTCGAAGGGGACGCCGACCCCCTGTCGGACGGCCGCCTCGTGGATGCACCTTCCGACGACGACGTCTTCCAGCGCGAGCCCCTGCGAGCAGAAGAGGGTGATTTGGTCGTCCGTTTCGCGGCCGGGGCGCTTGCCGGAGACCACCGCGCCCAGCTCCTCGATCCCGTCCCAGGAAAGCGCGCCCTCCTCGATGGGCAGGATCAGGTCGCCCGCCTCGAGCCGGGCGACCTCGATCGTATCCACCGTTATTCGGTGGCAGGCGAGGACCGCCGGGGTATCCATCTCCCGCCGGTTATTCCAGTTCGAGCCGATGGCGTTGACGTGCATGCCGGGGCGCAGCCAATCGCCCAAAAGGACGGGGTCCTTCGACTTGGTGGCCGTGATGACGATGTCGGCGTCTTTCACGCAGTCCTGCGGGGAGGACGCCGGCTCGACGGGAACCCCGAGGGCGTTTTCCATCTCCGTGCAGAACGCGCGGCAGCGCTCTTCGTCCCGTCCGACGGCCCGGACCCGCTCGATGGGCCGGACTTCCCGGATGGCGAGGAGCTGTCCGCGCGCCTGCCATCCCGTCCCAATGATGGCGACGCGCCGGGAATCCTCCCGGGCCAGGTGGCGGGTGGCGACGCCGCTCGCGGCGCCCGTGCGGATCTGGCCCAGGCGGCCGGCCTGGATCACGGCCAGCGGGGCGCCGTCGTTGCCATAGAGCAGGACCGTGAACCGGACGCCGAGCTTCGAGGTGGTGTAGACCTTGACGGCGGTCGCCCCCTCCCCGGCGGCGCCCAGGTCCGCCGCTCCCCCCGCCATGAAATGCAGGACGGATTCTCCCGCCATGACGCGTCGGCGGGGCTGATTGCCGGCCTTTTCCTCCCCAAGGAGGCGGAACGCCTCCTCGACCGCCCGGACGGCCGTGGGCATGTCGAGGAGCTTTTCGACGTCGGCTTCGGTCAGGTAGAGGGCCATGGGCGTGCGACGCTCCGGAAAATGCGCGGGCAAAAAGAAAGCCGGAGAAGCCTTTCCATTCCCCGGCCTTGCTGGACTCTGGAGGCGGCACCCGGATTCGAACCGGGGATCAAGGCTTTGCAGGCCTCTGCCTTACCGCTTGGCTATGCCGCCGGGTCGGGCGCTAAATCCCCCGGGAATTCCGATGCTCGGAGGATCGGAAATGACTGGAGCGGGAAACGGGATTTGAACCCGCGACCCTCGCCTTGGCAAGGCGATGCTCTACCTCTGAGCTATTCCCGCTTGGGTGATCCAGGAGGATACGCGATCAGCCTCGCAAATCCTGGTTTTCAAGGTAGTGTACGCATGGGGGGCTGTCAATAGTGACTTTGAATTCGACGGACTGCTGATGGGTATTATTCAGGAGTTTGAGGCTGATGGGGATGGCTTTTTAGGCGTCGGATTGACGATAAGCGTCAAATGGCAAGGGCGGATTGCCGTGTGGGGGGTGAGGGCAATACGCCCGCCTGCCTAAAGCTCCTTGCGGGGTGGGCCGTGTGACACGGACGGTCAAGCGGGGCTTTTGCCCGCCATTTTGTCCAAAAACTGTGGCAAAATTGAATCTAGGGGACATTCTTGACACTTGTGAACCCCGGGTGCGGGTTCTCGGGCGCTTGGATGGCGGGTTATCGGGCGATGGGCGGATTTCGCGATGAGGGAAAGCGTGGAAAAAATCAGCCGGACCGAGCTGGGAGACATCGCCCGGGCGGTTTTCGACACGGCCCGGTGCGTGGTGATTTTTCTGGACCTGGACGGGAAGGTTGCGTTCCTGAATCCTCACGCCGAGGAGATGCTCGGCTGGCCGGTCGAAGAAGTTCTCGGGAAGAACTGGATTGAGGAATTCGTCCCCGAAGAGGGACGCGCCCGGCTTCGGGAGGTCCTGGATGCCGTCAAGCAGGGGGAAGAAGTCCGGCCGGACGAGAACGAGGTTCTTTGCAAAGACGGGAGTCGGCGGCGATTCGCCTGGACGGACTGCCCCATCCGCGACGGGTCCGGAAAGGTGACCGGCGTGGTGGGGATCGGGATCGATGTTTCCGTGGAGCATGGAATCCGAAAGGAGTTAGAGGATAAAGAATCCCGCATCCGCGCCGCGATGGAAAACATGGTGGACGGTTTCATCACCATCGACGATCGCGAGACGATCGAATCGTTCAACCCCGCCGCCGAGCGGATGTTCGGCTACGCGGCCGGCGAGGTCATCGGCCGGAGCGTCCACATCCTCATGCCCGAGCCCCATCAGCGTGAACATGATGAACATATGAGCCGCTACCTCCGCACGGGCGAAGCCAGGATCATCGGCGTCGGGCGTGAGGTGGCGGGTTTGCGGAAGGATGGCTCGACCTTTCCCCTCAGTTTGGCCGTCGCCGAGATGCCTCTGGGGGGCCGCCGGATGTTCGTCGGGACCCTGCGGGACCTCTCCAAGGAGAAGGCGTTGTTATCGGCCGTGGAGTCCGAGCAGCGGCTGAAGGCCGCCAGTGTCGAGGCCTCGACGGATGCCGTCCTGGGACTGGACGAGGATGGGCGAATCCTTTCCTGGAACCCGGCGGCGGTAGCCATCCTGGGCTACGAGGCGGAAGAGGCGCTGGGCCGCCACTACAGCTTCCTGATCCCCCCGGACTCGGGGCAAGCGGGCGAGACGGAGCGGATCGAACGGATTTTCC
>JASLXW010000436.1 GCA_030740135.1 Nitrospinota bacterium | reverse complement strand
TCGACCTCACCAGAACCTGGACTACCTGACGCCCGCCCAGGACCTGGAAACATTCAATAAAACGGCCCCCGTGTCTCATATGTCTTGAACTCATACAACCCCTTGTCGCCGACCAGTCCTGATTCTATAATTGGATCCGTCCATTAGCGTTCGCTCTCTCGATTCCTCGTCTTGAGCGCAATTCTGTCAGTCATCGAGAAGCCTGAGGGGCCGCGGGGCGTCCCGTGGCCGGCCTCTTACTTGAAATCAAGGAGCCCGCGAGAATGTCCACTCCATGGAAGTCCGATCAATGGTTCACCAGCCCGATGAACTTCGCCGATGAAGTCACGGCGGGCCTCAATTTTCCCGACAAAATCGAGATCCACGACGTCACCCTCCGGGACGGAGAGCAGCAGTGCGGCCTGGTCTTCACCCGCGACGACAAGGTCCGCATCGCGGAAAAACTGGCCGAGGTGGGCGTTCACCGCATCGAGGCCGGCATGCCCGTCGTGTCCAAGCAGGACGAGCAGGCCATCCGGGACATCGTGAAGTTGGACCTGCCGTGTCAGATTTTCGCGTTCTCCCGCTGCATGGTGGATGACGTGAAGCGGGCCGCCGATTGCGGCGTCCACGGCGTCGTCATCGAGATTCCGTCCAGCGATCACATCATCGAGCATGCTTACCGGTGGCCGGCGGAACGGGCCATCGACCTGTCCATTACGGCGACGCAGGCGGCCAAAAAGGAGGGCCTGTACACCGTTTGGTTCCCCATCGACGCGACGCGCGCCGATCTCAACTGGCTGCTGGACATGGTGGTCCGCGTTGCCGACGAGGGTCACATGGACGCCCTGGCGGTGGTGGATACATTCGGCGGGACCAGCCCGCACGCCATTCCTTACTTCATCAAGAAGATCCGCGAGCGCATCGACAAACCGCTCGAAACCCACTTCCATGACGACTTCGGGTGCGGACCGGCCAACACGATCCTGGGACTCGCCTCGGGCTGCACGGTGGCCCACACCACCGTGACGGGAATCGGGGAGCGGGCCGGAAACGCCGCGTACGAAGACGTGGTCATGGCCCTGAAGTGCATGTACAACGTCGACATCGGCCTCAAGACCGAGAAGATGGTCGAGCTCTCCAATCTGGTCCGGGAGATCGGCGGTCTGAACATCCCGACCAACCGGTCCATCGTGGGCGACCTCCTCTACCAGATCGAGTCGGGCATCATCGTGAGCTGGTTCAAAAACTGCGGCAAGGAGCACGAGCTGGAGCTCACCCCGTTTCTGGCCGAGATGGTGGGCCTGAAAGAGCCGGACATTGTGATCGGCAAAGGGAGCGGGATCGACACGATCGGCATTCTGATAGAGCGCCTGGGATTGCAGGCCAGCGACGAGGAGAAGATGGCGCTCCTCATGGACGTGAAAGAGAAGGCCATGGAGCTCCACCGGCTTCTCTCGCTGGAAGAGTTCAAGGACCTTGTCGGAAAAGGCTGATCACCGACCGGGCGAATGGACGGAAGTGGACGCATGCGGGCCGCCTTTCTCACGGAAATTCATCGGTATGAGCTGGGCGAGAAAGAACCCTCAGCCTTGGGGTCTGAAGACCTCCGGGTCCGGATTCATTCCAGCGCCATCTGCGGAACGGACCTGGCGATATGGGCCGGCAAGCAGCCCGGTCTCAGACTGCCCATCGTCGGAGGGCATGAAGCCACCGGCGTGGTGGAGGAGGTCGGCTCCAAGGTCGTGAAGTTTCGGCCGGGAGACCGCGTGGTCCTGAACCCGACAGAGTTCTGCGGAAAATGCCATTACTGCCGGCGGAGGCTTGAGCATCTCTGTGAGAGGGGCGGTCTGAGAGGCCGCGAGGTGTCGGGCACGTATTCGGATTACGTCGTGGTTCACGAGAACCTTGCTTACGGGTTTCCGGACACCATCGACTTCGACGCCGGAACCAACTTCATCGCCCTTTACACCGTCATTTACGGACAAAGAAAACTACCCCACCTGACGGGCAAGTCCGTGGTCGTCCTCGGTCAAGGGGTCACGGGCCTCCTCCATACCCAACTGGCCCGGCACAGCGGCGCCGGCCCGATCATCGCCGTCGCTCGAAGCCCCTGGAAGCTGGACTTGGCGAAAGGGTTGGGAGCGACGGATACAATTTGCGCCCGGGAGAAGAACCCGGTGGAGGAGGTCCTCCGGCTGACCGACGGCCGCGGCGCCGACATCGTCATCGAGTCCGCGGGCGCGCCGGAGAGCATCCGGCAATCCTTCGAAATGGCCCGGCCGGCGGGGACGATTCTCCAGTTCGGAATCGGCCCGAGGACAGTGGACGACATCCCCGTTCAGGAATTCTATTTCAAGGATTTGACCGTTGTCGGCTGCCGGGCGGGGATGCCGGAAGACTTCGAAACGGCCGTCAACCTCGTCTCCCAAGGCCGCATCGACCTGCGGCCGACCATCACGGACCACTTCCCACTGGGCGAGATCCAGAAGGGATTCGAATATGTCGAAAAGGGTGAGGGAAAAACCCTACGGGCTGTAATCGACATCGCTCCATGAAGGCGCGGGATGTAAACGAGGTAAGCGAACCCTTCCGCGTCCCAAACCCGGATCTTGGATTGAATCCTTTGATCTATAAGAGGTTAACTAAAGAAGGCGGGAGGAAGGCGTCTCCGTTTTCTTTGGCATACACATTGAATAGAAGTTGATTCAGGGAGGAAATCCTCATGTCTCACTACGTTGTAAACGTCAACGACGTGGAACCCGCCCCTGTGAAAACCGAAGACGGATGGAACCGGATGGACATCCGCTTTGTCGTCGAGGAAAGCCGGTCGGGGTCGAAGGAGGTCTGCTTTTGGCGAACCGTCTTCAAACCGGGGTCGCGGCACTTCAAGCACCGTCACACCCGGTCCGACGAGGTGATCTACGTCATCCGGGGACGGGGCGCTTCGGGAGCGCAGGACCGGGAGATCGAGGTCAAGGCCGGGGACGTCCATTTCATATCAAAGGACACCGTTCACTGGATGCGGCCCCTGGACCCGAAGGAGGAATTGGAGGTCTGCGGTTGTTATACGAATACGGGCACCCTGGAGGGCTCGGGATACATGTTCGAGGGTGAGGTGACGGAGACCGACATGACCGTCCGGTGAGACGGGAGCGAAATCCGATTGTCCGGGTGGGATTTTTTGTATTCGTTGAATTTAGAAATCTAATCGTGAACCGGGGCCGACGGAACTTTCGGTCCGCGAAGTCTGGAGAGACTTCAGGATGAAGGCCGTTCAGCGAATTTCGAAATGGGTGGCTTATCTTCTCCTCCCCATCTTCATTGTCACGTGCGCGACGACCAACCTCCCTCCCCTGTCTCTCAATCCAAAACAACCCCTCGAATCCGATGAGAGCCGGATCTGGCAAAGGAGCGCGGAAGAACAAAAGAGAGTAAACCGACGACGAAGAACAACAACGAGAAAACCAGAAGCCATCGAAAGGCGAGCCGATCGTCGCATCTATGTTAATTTGGAGCACCAGTATCGACAATGCGACTGCCCGCCTTGGGAGCCAC
>JASLXW010000435.1 GCA_030740135.1 Nitrospinota bacterium | reverse complement strand
TGGGCAACCCTGAAATTTCGGACATCGAGGAGAAGAGACTAACTCAAAAAGTGGTACAACTTTAGGGGGAAGGGCACGCCTACAACCGGAGGCTGTCGCAGGAGCGGGCCAACGCCGTTGTCCGCCACTTGATCGGAGGACACGGAGTGCCTCGCTCCAACCTCCAGGCCGTGGGCCTCGGGGAATCCCGCCCGGTTGCCTCGAACAAATCAGACGAAGGGAGACGCCTCAACCGGCGGGTGGAGGTTGTGCTGGATGAATAAAGGCGCTTCGGCCCCTACGGGTGCGCGGGGGATTTCGTCGTAGCGACTGTCTACCCCGTCCCGGCCCGTCACACGCCCGTGGAAAACAGGTGTGTTTCAGCCAGGCAACTCGGTCGCATCGGGCAATGGATTGAAAGGCAACCCGTTCACCGGACCATCGAAGGTTGAAGTTTTTCTTTGTGAGAAATGCCCGCTAATCGCGCGGGCGCTTCGGCATCGAGATCAGCCCCATGCGCTCGAGGGAATCGGCCAGGAATCGGGCCGCCAGCCCATATCCGCGGGCGTTCTGGTGGATGCTGTCCTGGGGCAGGTAGAGGGGGGGGCCGGCCGGCGTCCGGATGAAGCGGCGGGTGAGGCTCACGTAATGGTAGCCCTCGCGCCGCGACAGCCCGGCGAGCCAGGCGTCCGTGGAGGGGATCAAGCGGGAGGTGCGATAATCCACATACGGGAAGAAGACCATGACGACCTTTGTCCCCAGCCGGCGGGCGGAGGCGTGAAGGCGGCGGATCTCCCCGGACATGATCGGCCGGCCCCTGAGCTTATCCTGATTGGGGGGCGCCACGCGGAAGGCGGGCGCGTGCGTCGAGACGCGGCGGATCCATCCGGCCGGCGGCAAGGCCGAGCGGTCTTTCCCGACGCGATTGGGCAGGATGAAGAACCGGTAGCGGAGGTCTCCCCACTTGTACGTCAGGTACCAATAGAGCGCCGAGGTCCGCAGATGGTAGCGGGCCCCCTCCAGGGGGCGGTAATCCAGCACATCGGTCACATCGTCCTCGATGAACTGCCACAGGACCAGGTCGGGCCGGAAGGCCGCCACCCGGTGTTCGAAATAAAGCCGCGACTGGATGGGGGAGTATCCGGGGAGCCCGGCGTTGAGGACCTCGAAGCGCGGCCCGCCCGCCCGGCGGTTCAGCCGGCGCTCGAGCTGGGCCGGGTAGGTCTGCGAGTCGGCCAGGCCGAGGCCGAACGTCACCGAGTCCCCGATGGCGGCGATGCGGAACTTGCTCCCCTTTTCCCGGCGCAAGTCGGGCGACCCGCGGAGGCCGAAGCGGTTGGAGGACTCGTGGACCGCGCCGCCCTTGCGAATCCGGTAATTCGCCCGAAGGACGTACCGGAGGCGCCGGTGCGTCCGGAATCGGGAGTTGGCCTCCCGGTAGGGAAAGGAAAACCAGCGGACCGCCAGCTCGCCGGCCAGAAAGAGCGCGAAAATCGGGACCAGGGAGAACAGGACCCGCCTGGCCCAAGCGCCGCTCCGCCGCCGGCCCTTTGAATCATCTTCCAATCGCTTCTCCTGTGCGGGCGCTTACCGGAAGAGCTTGCCGTCCCGCGTGCGGATCCATCCGCCCGGCCCCGCGCCCGGGCGGCCTCGGGCGCGTCCGGCGGGACGGTGCGTGAAGTGCAAGAGCCCCCCCTTCGCATTCCAGCGGTACTCGCCCCGAACGCGGATGAGGTCTCCCGCCTGAACGGGGACCCTGGGCGCGACGGCCGTATTGTGAACCACCAGGAGGGTTTGCCCGCCCCTCAGGCGGATGATGAACCGCTGGTGGGGAATTCCCCTGCGGTCGTCTTTGAGAACGCGGACCACCCGGCCTTCGGCCGTCAGGAAGATCCCCGATCGCCGGCGCCGGTGGGCTTCCTCGGCCGAGAGGGCGGGAGACGCCGCCCGGACCTCCGATTCCGCCCGAACGGCCCCGGGCCCAGGTCCGGCGTCCCAAATGGGAAGCAGCCCGAGGAGGAGCAGGCAAACACCGACCCGGCCGATCCTCACGCTTCGGACTCTCCGGCCCGGGCCGCCTTTGAGCCGGCTGTGCGGGTTGCGCTCCGCGCGGCCGGCCGAAAGCCGTTCTCTTCGGCCTCGACCCGGGAGGAGAAGAATATCCAACCCTTTCCCGCCTTCGCCCGGGTGAGGCGGTCGGCCGGGCAGTATCGCTTCGACCTCGGGTTTCCGGCGTACGCCGGCCGAAGGTCCCGATCGCAGAACACGCACTGAAGCCGGGGGGGGGAAATCTCGACCCATCGGAACTCCGGCGTCACGTAACGGGCCTCCCGCCGCGAGACGCAGTTCTCGTTCGGACAGCGGACGCCCGCCGGGCTCCGGTAGATGGGAATCTCGTCGCCCCCCGCGGCGGGCGGACGATCCGATGTCCGCTGCTCCGGATAGGCCCCCAACAGCAGGGCGAGGAGGGCCATGCGGACCGGCATCCCCCGGGCCGCCTGCTCGAAGTACCGGCTCCTGGGGTCCTCATCCACCTCGTAGGAGAGCTCGTCCACCCGGGGGAGGGGGTGCATCACCACCGTTTTCCGGAACGCCTGTCCCTTCAGGAACGCCCGATCCACGACGGGATAGGAGGGGCCGTTCTCCCCGCCCGGCCCCTTCGGGCCCCGGTCTTCCCCATGGGGCGCGCCCGTCGCCCCGGCCAGCGTCGATTGGATCTGGCCGGGTTTGGAGATCCGGCTCAGGTGGGCGACCTCCGGCGCGCAGGTGAAACGGTCCCGGAGCTTGTCGGTGACATAATCCGGCAGGCCGAGTCCCTCTCCGGGCAGGCAGAGGATGTTCGAGCCGAACCGGGCGACGGCGTAGGCCAGGGAATGGATCGTCCTTCCGTTCTTGAGGTCTACGCACAGGGCCACGTTCAGGCCGCTCAGCCGCCCCTTTTCCTTGCGGAGGGTGTAGAGGTCGAGCAGGGTCTGCGTGGGATGCTCGTGCCCCCCGTCTCCGGCGTTCACGACCGGGACGTCGCTGTAGGCGGCCATGAGGCGCGCCGATCCTTCCCAGGGGTGGCGGATGACGAGGAGGTCGGCGAACTTGCTCACCACGCGGCGCCGTATCGGCCAGACTCTCGCCTTTGGCGATGGAGGAGGCCTCGACGTCGGTCGCGCTGACCACCCGGCCGCCCAGGCGGAGCATCGCCGTCTCGAAGGAGAGCCGCGTCCTTGTGCTGGGCTCGAAAAAGAGGCTGGCCAGGATGGCGCCTTGAAGGCGGCCGGCCTGCCCGCGGAGATCGGATTCCATTTCGGCCGCCGCGTCGAGGACGGCTTCGATCTCCCCGTTGGAGAAATCATCGATGGTGATGAGGTTCCGCCCGCGCAGGTTCAAGGTTCTCTCTCGGTCCCCCGCCGATCTCGAACGTCCGGCCTCGTGTAACCCATCCGTTTTTCGAGACCTATGGTACCATGCCGGCGGCGCCCGGGTGAAAGCCCGTAAAATAAACTGCCGGCGGTTGAGGATGTCCCCCGGGGTTTTCAGGATCAGGAGAAACAAGACGATGTTGGACACCC
>JASLXW010000434.1:3313-3559 GCA_030740135.1 Nitrospinota bacterium | reverse complement strand
GGCATCGGAAAGGTCGAGCTTCCGGGAGAGGAATCCGAGGATGCGCGCCTGCCTTTTCTCCGGGTCTCCCCTCCAGCCCCGCTGCCGCCCGCCCCAAAAGCCCAGGTAGGCTCGGTCCAGAAGCACCCCGCTGCCCATCCCGAGCAGGAACACGCCAATCAACGCCCAAAGGGCCTTCCGCTTCATTCTTCCATCGCCCCCACCCCTTGGTTCAGGACCGCGTCCAGCTCGAGCCGGCTGATGAGG
>JASLXW010000434.1:0-3303 GCA_030740135.1 Nitrospinota bacterium | reverse complement strand
CGGCGGGCCCACAGGAGGAGAACCTCGCTGAACGACTCGGACTGATCCAACCGTTCCCGGATCCTCGCCATCACCCCCGGCCAGAGAGATTCCCGCAACACGGGCTCAGGCGCGGCGGCGAAGAACCGCTTCCAGAAAACCTCCTCTTTCAGAAGAGACCGGCATTCGGGACACGAACGATAGTGACCGGCGACGTTCTCCGGCATCCCGCCATGGGATTCGGCCGGCCCGCCCCCCGCGACGAAACCCTCCCGCTCCAGCCACGATCTGAAATCTTCACACTTCAAGACCCGCCTCCCTCTCCCCCACGGATGAATGCAGGGGCGCACGGTGAAAGCGCCTCGCGGAGCCTTTTCCGCGCCCGGGCGTGCTTGGACTTGACCGTCCCGACGGAGCACTTCAGCACCCGGCTCACCTCCAGATAGGAAAGCCCCTCGATATCCTTGAGGGTCGCGACAACGCGCAACCGGTCCGGCAGGCCCGCGATCGCCCGGCCCACCAGATCGCGGAGGACCTCCGGGGGCTCGCCGGAAGGCCTTTCGACCTCCGGGCCGGCTTGACCGACCCACCCGTTGAGCGCCTCGACGGCCTCCCCCTCCCGCGGGATCGCGTCGTGGAGCGCCGCCCGCCGGGATTCCTTCTTCATTTCGTCCCGGGCCCGGTTGACGGCGATCCGGTAGAGCCAAGTGCCGAAGACCGCGTCCCCCCTGAACTTTTTCAGGGAGAAATAGGCCTTCACGAACACCTCCTGAACGATGTCCTCGACGTTTCCGTGTCCATGCCCGATCAGCCCCGAAACCAGCCGGTGGATTCGGGCCTGGTAACGCTCGACCAGGAAGCGATAGGCCCCGGCGTCGCCTTCCCGCGCCCGCCGGACCCACCCCTTCTCATCGTCCGCCTTCGCCACAATCGCAATGACCTTCCATCCATTCAGACGAGGGCACTTGCGTGCCGGCCAAACTGCGGATGAAGGCGCTCGTGCTCATCACAACTTGGCAGTGCACGCTACATGTAAGTTGATCAACCGGGCTCGGCCTCCTTAGGGCAAGCTTTGTACGGCCATGCGAGACCTCCGTCGGCGAGCATTCGGAACAAAGGCCGCCAAAGAGGAACCGAACCTCCTTGAGTCACTCAACAAACCGACACCCATTTGACGGTCGGGGGTTCCCTCCGCGGCGATGTCCGAGCGAAGAACGGAGAAAAACGGGGCCATCTCGGACGGGGGGGGCGTGAACAGCGGACCGTCGGGAGCATTCAGGGCCTCTCGGATCGGGGGGGCGCCCCCAGCCCTCTCAGGGATTTCTCCAGCCCCTTCAGGGACTCGCCGAGCCCTTTGAGTGATTCGATTTCAGGAAAAAGCTCGGCCACAAGATCGGACTCCTTCTCGGTCAGCCAGCGGAATCCAATCCGGACGCAATCCACCTGGCTCCACCCTTTTTCCTCGATCTTGCTCCGGACCGCCATTTTGACAAAAGGCCCGGCCAGCGATTTAAGCCGGCTGATCGCGGGATGCCGGACAGTTTCCCTGTCGATGGCCCTCCGGCTCGCCGCAACGGCCTCGACGGTCAGGATGTCGCACGGCAGGACGGATTGATAGCGGGTGTATGCCGTGACAATCGCTCCGCCCAGGACGAAACCCAGGAGCAGGGTCAGGACGATCTTCAAGGCGGTCATTCGACGTTCCTCGGCCGGCGGCCTTCGGGGCGGGGCCGGTGGAGGCCGGCGGGGGGCGGGGCGGCCCGGGGGGTCAGCGCGGCTCGGCGAGGCCGCCGTAAGTCTCGGTCCGGCGGTCGCGGAAGAACTGCCACCGGTTGCGCGTCTCGCGCACCGTGTCCAGGTCGATGTCCGCGACGACCAGCTCGTCTTCGTCCTCGCCCGCCTGGGCGAGGATCTTCCCGCGCGGATCGACGACGTAGGTCGAGCCGTAAAACTTGCCGATGTTCCACGGGGCCTCGGTCCCTACGCGGTTGATGGCGCCGATGAAAACGCCGTTGGCGACGGCGGCGGCCGGCTGTTCCAGCGTCCAGATGGATTGGCTGAGTCCGGCCGTGGTGGCCGAGGGGTTGACGATGTACTCGGCCCCGTTCAGCGCCAGGGCGCGCCACCCTTCGGGGAAGTGGCGGTCGTAGCAGATGTAAACCCCCAGCTTGAGAAAGGCCGTCTCGAAGACGGGGTAACCGCTGTTTCCCGGCTTGAAGAAGAATTTCTCGTAGAACCCGGCGACCTGGGGCAGGTGGGTTTTCCGGTACTTGCCGAGGTAGGCGCCGTCGGCGTCGATGACCGCGGCGGTGTTGTAGTAGACGCCGGTCAGGTCCTCCTCGACGACCGGGACGATCATCACCATCCCGTGCTTCTTCGCGAGCTCCCGCATGCGCCCGACCGTCGGACCGTCCGGAACGGCCTCGGCCGCGTCGCACCACTTGATGTCCTGGCTGGGGGGGAAGTAGGGCTGGGTGAAGAGCTCCTGGAGGCAGAGGACCTGAACGTCCCGCTTGCCGGCTTCCTCGATGAAGGGCACGTGGGCTTCGGTCATGACGTCGCGGATCTCGCCCGGCGGCATGTCCGTTCCGCATTTGAGGGACATCTGTATCAATCCGACCCTGACCTCGCTCATCTTGCCTCCGGCTCTTTTTCAGATTGGTGATCCACAGACGCCGGCCCCGCGCAGGCGGGGATTACACAGGTTACACCGATTTTATGGAGGTTGGCGAGTTCGCGTGTGCGGGCTCAATCGTTCAGCCGGTGTTGTGTGATTTGAACCTATCTCAAAATTGGTTGTGCCCTAACCGTCATGCCCGCATGTCGTAAGCGGGCATCCAGAAAAGCTTGAAAACACTGGATTTCCGCTCCCCGATCAAGGCCCTCGGGGACAGGCTTCGCGGGAATGACGACAAAAGGCCCAAGAAGTGTTAAATGGGATTTTGAGATAGGTTCTTGTCATTCCGGTGATCCGCCCAATGGCCGTCCCGGCGGCCGCTCGCAGCGAGCGTGATTTTCCGGTTGGATTGCTTTTCCAATCGGGTACACTGATACAGGTTTCTGACAGACGGCTCAGTGACAGGAGGAAACACCATGTATGCGCGCATCAATCTGCTGCATTTCAAGCCGGGGACGTTGGATAAAGGGCACGAGAGCGCGCGCGTAGCTTCGGCCGCGTACAAGGCCCTGAAGGGATTCAAGTCGATGGTCTTCATCGGGGATGATGAAGCGAACGAATTCGGATCGTTCAGCCTTTGGGAGACAAAGGAGGACGCCGAGGCCGCCTCGGAAGGGTTAAGGCCCAGGATGACGGAGGAGGTGGGC
>JASLXW010000433.1 GCA_030740135.1 Nitrospinota bacterium | reverse complement strand
CCGTCGTCGAAGGGCCGTCCGAGGTGAAAGACGCCGTCGAGCACCTCCGCAAGTCCGGCGCGGGCCGGGGCGCCCTGATACCGAAGGATCTCCGGGTCCGTCCGGCAGACGGGTCATCCCGGCCGGTTTATTACGAAGGGTATTGCCCGCCGTTCGCCGCCCGGCCGGTCAGCGGCTCCGGAATCCTGGGGAATGCGGCCGACTTCGTCCGGGCGCCGGCCGGGTTCGATTCCCTCGTCCGGAGGTTGCTGGACGGCGTTCGGGTGGTCCGGGATTTTGACGCGGCGCTCTCCCTGTGGAAGCGGGGCGGGGAGGTCGGCGTGCTGGTGACCCGGGCGGGCGAGGTCCTGCACCCCTCGGGAATCGCGTCCGCCGGAACGCTGGGCGCCGGTCCCCTTCAGCGCCGCAAGGAAATCGAGGGCCTGAAGATCGAGACCGCCCGTTTGCGGGAAGAGATCGGCCGTGTGGAGGCGGCCCGGGAGCGGGAGAAGGAAAACCGGGCGGGTCTCGCCGGGAAGTTGGAGGATTGCCTCCGGGCGGCCCGGGAAGCGGAATCCGATCTGGCGGAAATCCGCCGGGAGATGGAGGGTCTGGCCGCGGGCGTTTCCCGCCTCGACGAGAGCCTGGAAGCGTCTCACCAAGAGCTGAAGCGGATGGCGGAGGAAGGGGACGCCTTGGGCGCGAGCATGCGCCGGACGCGGGAAGCCCTCGATCAAATCGGCAAAGAGTGCACGGAAGCGGAGGCGCGCGTCCGCGACGGTGCGAGCGCCCTGGCGGAGGGGCGCGAAAAAGTCGAGCAAGCGGCCGAAACAGTGGCTTCGCAGCGCGTCGCGCTGGCTGAAGTGCGGGCGCGCGCCGACAACCGGACGGCCGAAGTTCAACGGTTCGAAGAGCGCCGCCGCGAGATTCGCGGACGGATGGATCGGCTGGGGAAAGACGCCGAATCCGATCTCGCCCGGCTGGAGGCGTTGGGGGAGTCGGACCTTCAGGCCCATGAGCGGATCCGGGAGATCCACGGCCAGCGGGAGGCCTGGGGGACCGAGGCGAAGGATCTCGAGGAGGCGATTGCCGCCGACCAGGCTTTCCTGCGGGAAACCCAGGAGCGCGCCCGCGGCCTCAAGGACCGGACCGCCGCCCTGCAGGAGGAGTTGGAGGCGATTTCGGAGGGTCTGTCGCAGCTGAAGGTGGAACGGGACCTGCTCTGCCAGCGCGCCCAGATTTCGTACGGCGTCGATCTGACCGCCGCCGCCGTCAGGCCGGAGGAGGCCGATCTCCCGGACGAGGAGCGGGAATCCCTGCGCGAAGAGGCGACCGCCCTGCAAGACCGCTTGAGACGAATGGGCGACGTGAACATGGGCGCCCTGAGCGAGTTTGAGCAGCTCAACGAGCGCTATCAGTTCCTCAAGGGCCAGCAAGAGGATCTGGTCACGTCGATTCAGACCCTCCACGACACCATCGACCGGATCAACCGGACCACCCGGCGTCGCTTCAAGACCGCCTTCGACGCGATCAGCGAAACCTTCTCGGAGGTCTTTCGGCGGCTGTTCGGCGGAGGCCGGGCCGCCCTGTTCCTCTCGGACGAGAGCAACCTGCTCGAGACGGGCGTGGACATCATGGTCCAGCCCCCCGGAAAGAAGCTGGGGAACATCCTTTTGCTTTCGGCGGGCGAAAAGGCCCTCACGGCCATTTCCCTGCTCTTCGCCATCTTCCGCTATAACCCGAGCCCGTTCTGCCTGCTGGATGAGGTGGACGCCACGCTGGACGACCACAACGTCGCCCGTTTCATCGATGTCCTTCGCGAGCTCTCCCTGAAGACCCAGTTCATCGTCATCACCCACAACAAGCGGACCATGTCCTTCGCGGACGTCCTCTACGGCGTGACCATGATCGAGAAGGGCGTCTCCGGGGTGATGTCGGTGGACCTGAACCGGATACGTCCCCGGACGGACGACGGCGCGTCCGGCGCCGAGCCCGATGCCTCGCCCCACGCGCCCCCCGCGGCGGAGATGGACGCGGACCCTTCGGCCGAAGATCGGTGGGCCGACGTCGAGCCGATCGAAGAACCCGACGGAAACGGCCGGCCCGGCCCGGCGGCGCTTCAGGAGGTTTCATCCATCGAATCGGGCGAGACCAACGGGACCCCGGCGTCCGGCGACGGTCCGGATGAATCCGAAACAGAGCTGTCCGAGAAGCTTCCGGCGGAATCCCCGCTCCCTCCGGGCGGATGATTCGTCCCCGCCGGGCAAAGCCCCCCCGACCTGACTCCACCTCATTGATCCGGCGCATGAACACACCCGAGCGGGAGAGGTTTGCGCGGTGAGCGGTGAATCACAAAAACCGGGCTTGATCCGTATGTTCCGAAAGGGGCTGGCCAAAACCCGCGAGACCTTTCTGGGCTCTCTGGGGCGGGTCGCGGCGGGCCGGGGGCGCGTCGGTCCGGAGTTGTTGGAAAAGCTGGAGGAAACCCTGATCGGGGCGGACCTGGGCGTCTCGCTGACGATGCGCCTCGTCGGATGCGTTGAAGAGGCCGGGCGGGCCGGGGAGCTTCGGGGGGAGGGGGCGGATGGGGTTCGCGCCCGCGTCGAACAGGCGATCCGCGAGCTTCTGGCCGGGAAGCCGGCCGCCCCCGACGCGGAGAACCGCATGGTCTCGAAGCCTCACGTCATTCTGGCGGTCGGCGTCAACGGGACGGGGAAGACCACGAGCGTGGGGAAGCTGGCCCACCGGCACGCTTCGGCCGGCCAGCGGGTGCTCCTGGCGGCGGCCGATACGTTCCGGGCGGCGGCGGTGGAGCAGCTAGATGTTTGGCGCGAGCGGGCCGGCGTGGACATCGTCAAGGGCGGCGCGGGCGCGGACCCCTCGGCCGTCGTCTTCGACGCCGCCCAGGCCGCCCTGGCCCGGGACTGCGACGTCCTCATCGTGGACACGGCCGGACGTCTTCACACCCGGCGGAACTTGATGGACGAACTGGAAAGGATCGGGCGGACGGTCGGCCGCGTCATCGAGGGCGCGCCCCACGAGATCCTCCTGGTACTGGACGCCACAACGGGGCAGAACGCCGTCATCCAGGCCCGGCAGTTCCTCGAGGGCGCCGGCGTCACCGGTTTGATCCTGACCAAGCTGGACGGCACGGCCAAGGGGGGGATCGTCCTCAGCATCCTGGACGATCTGGACCTCCCCGTGCTCTACGTCGGGCTGGGGGAAGGCCTCGAGGACTTGCAGCCCTTCGACCCCGAGGTCTTTATCGAGGCGCTCTTCGAACAATAGCCCCCATTTGTTCCCCGCCCGAACAACCGGCCGTTGCGTGTATTCGCCACCTTCAACGCTTCAACAGTGGCGGCAGCTTGGGTTTGGGAAGCACCTTCGGAAGCATCTTTGTCGTGTAGAGATCAGCCAACGTCGGGGGATTTTTCATCCCATAAACCTTGGCAATCGAGTTCCGGGTGGACTCCATGACGCCCCGGTCGATGTACCCCAGCCCATGCCTCTTCAGGCTTCCCCAAACCTGGTAGCGACTGCTGAGGTTCCAGAAAAGTGCTGTCATCTTAGGGCTTTGATCGGGGA
>JASLXW010000432.1 GCA_030740135.1 Nitrospinota bacterium | reverse complement strand
CTCCCTGGAGCCGGGCAGGAAGGCCGACCTCATCCTGATCGACATCGACCGGCCCGAATGGGTGCCGAGCTACAACCTGGTCTACAGCCTGGTTTATACCGCCAGCGGAGACAGCGTGGACACGACGATCGTGGACGGCCGGATCCTCATGGAGAACCGGGAGCTCAAGACTCTCGACCTGGATGAGGTCTGCGCCAAATGCCGGGAGCTGGCCCCGAAGCTCATCGAGCGGGCCAACGTCAAGCCGGAATCGCGCTGGCCCATCGTCTGACCGGCGGGGAGAGGGCGGAAAACGGGGGACAGACCCACGAGCCTCTGTCTCCCTATCGGGAAAGGCCCGGAAGGGCCACCGAATCGGGAGGAGTGAATTCATGCGGATGCTCGACCTCAGCATCACCCTGGAAAGCGACCCCAGCCCTCTCATGAACGTGGAAATCAAGTACCTCGACCACAAGCACGGAACCAAGGAATACAACAAGATGGGGATCAAGACGGAAGACCTCCCGCTCGGTTTGGCGTACGCGGACGACGAAGTGGAAAGCACGACCCACGGCGGGACCCATATGGACTCCCCCTGGCATTTTCACCCCACCTGCGCGGGGAAACCCGCCCGGACCATCGACGAGATTCCGATCGACTGGTGCTTCGGCGAGGGGATCTGCCTGGATTTCCATGACCGCCCGAACGGGACGCGCCTGGAGATCGAAGACATCCGGAACAAGCTGAGCGAGGCGGCCGTGACGCTGAAGCCGGGCAACATCGTCTTGTTCTACACCGGCGCGATGCACGCCTGGGGGAGAGAGGATTTCTGGGAAACGGGTTGTGGGCCCGGTCGTGACGCCACGCTCTGGATGATCGAGCAGGGAATCCACATGATGGGCACGGACGCCTGGAGCTTTGACCGCCCGTACAAGTACTGGATCGCCGATTACAAAGAGACGGGCGACAAATCCCTCATCTGGGAGGCCCATCTGGCCGGGATCGAGAAGGAGTATTGCCACCTGGAGAAGCTGACCAATCTCGACCGGCTCCCGCCCTCGGGCTTCAAAGTGGCCTGTTTTCCCATCAAGATCAAAAAGGCGAGCGCGGGGTTTGTGCGGGCCGTGGCCATGTTCGAGGACGAATAGGCCTCGATCCCGCAAGTCGCGCGCCGCGTGGAGGTCGGTTCAAAGCAACTTCGGTTGCATGGGTGTGCTCCTCTTGAAAATAGGTTCCTTTCGGCCGGGAAGAGTACACCCTCTCTTTTTGCCCGAAAACACTTCTACACACAAAACGGTACATCACCCGAAGGCCGCCGCCGGTTGCCCTTCATTTTGGGGATTGCTATGATTTTTCGCCCACACTTAGTGTTTCCCGCAAAATCAGGAAACGGGCCGCATCGTTCACGCAGGACGTCCCGAGGAACTGAAGGACAGCGCTTCTTTTGACCAAGTGCATAGAGGGACCTCACTGATGCCCCGAGGAGATTCGGAAGCGCAGATGGCGAAAGGGCGCTCATACTATGTTGGAACGGACACCGGGGGGACCTTTACCGATGTCACCGTCATGTCCGACGACGGTGAAGTCTACGTCGAAAAATCTCCCACGACCCCGCACGACTTCGCGGAGGGCGTCCTTCACGCCGTCGAGCGCGTGAGCGAACAGATGGGGATCACGCCTCGCCGACTTCTGAGCCGGTGCCGGCAGTTCAAACACGGCTCCACCGTGGCCACCAACACCCTCATCACCCGGGAGGGCAACCGTGTGGGCCTGATCACCACGCGCGGATTCGAGGACACCACCTTAATCATGAGGGGGATCGGGCGGGTGGCCGGCCTCACGGAGGACGAGATCAAGCACCAGGCCACGGCGGTGAAACCCGCCCCCCTCGTTCCCAAAGACCTCATTGCGGGCGTCACCGAGCGAATCGATTTCCAAGGCCGTGTCGTTATCCCCATGAACATGGAGGAGGCGGAAGAGGCGCTCCGGTCCCTGGTCGAGGAAAAAAACGTCGAAGCCCTCGCGGTGAACTTCCTCTTCAGCTTCATCAACCCGGAGCATGAGCGAAAGCTGAAGGAGCTGGCGATCACACTGTACGGCGACCACGACCTGTACATTTCCCTGGGCAGCGAAATCTGCCCGGTGGTGCGGGAGTACGCCCGGAGCAACACGGTCATTCTCAACTCCGCCCTGGGAAAGACCGTGGAAGGTTACCTCCGGGGTCTCGATGCCCGACTCCGCTCCGGCGGATATCGGCGGAAGCTGCTTGTCATGCAAGCCAACGGGGGGGTCGTGCTGATGGACAACCTCGTGCCCATCGGGACGCTGGGATCGGGCCCGAGCGGGGGCATGATGGCCACGAAGTACACGGCCGACCACCTCGGACACCGGAAGGTCATCACCACCGACATGGGCGGGACGAGTTTCGACGTCGGGTTGCTGATCGACGGCCATTGGCCTTACCTCCGGGAACCCGTCGTGGAAAGGTTCCACATCTCGTGGCCGATGATCGGAATCGAATCCATCGGCGCCGGGGGCGGGACCATCGCCGCCGTGGATCCCGTTACGGGCAGGCTGCGACTGGGACCCCGGAGCGCGGGGGCCGATCCCGGCCCGGCCTGCTACGATCGCGGCGGAACCGAACCGACGGTGACCGACGCGGACCTGCTACTCGGCATCCTGAACCCCGATTACTTTCTGGGGGGACGGATGAAGTTGAGTCGGCAACGCGCGGAAGAGGCCTTGCAGGAAAAGGTGGCCGGGCCTTTGGGAATGACACTGACGGAAGCGGCGGCGGGCGTCTACGACATCATCAACGGGCACATGTCCGACCTCATGCGCAAGCAGGTGGTTTCGAGCGGGCAGGCGCCGGAGGATTTTGCGATCTAC
Organism: Nitrospinota bacterium; assembly: GCA_030740135.1. The sequence continues at coordinate 710 of JASLXW010000432.1, read as the reverse complement.
GCGTACGGAGGGGCGGGGCCCGTGCATGCGGCCGCATACGCCAAGGACCTGGGCGTCGAGCGGATATACGTGTTTCCCACCTCAGCGGTCTTCTCCGCCCTGGGCGTGGCCACCGCGGACGTCGTACACACGGCGCAGCGGTCCTTCCGCTATCCCCTGCCGGTGGACCCCCGGGTCCTCAACGACCGGATGTCGACGATTGAGGAGGAGCTCTACACCGTCATGCGGCAAGAGGGATTCAGGCGCAAGGACGTGTCTTTCCGCAGGCTCTTCTTCATGCGCTACCGCCGACAACTGAACGAGTTGGACATCCCGGTTCCGGCCAGGCGCTACACCGCCGAAGACATCCGCGCCGTCATGGCGGAGTTTGAAAAGAAGTACGAGGAGGTTTATGGAGAGGGATCGGCTTACCAGGAGGCGGGGATAGAGCTGATCTCGTACCAGGTGGACGCCATCGGCCGGACCGCCAAACCCGGCTTGGCCACGTTTCCCCGGGGTCGAGCGCTGCCATCCCGCTCATCCCTGAAGGAGAACCGGGAGGTCTATTTCACGGGGCAAAAGGAGTTTCTCTCCACGGCGGTCTATGATTATGCCCGTCTGCGGCCGGGAAACGTGGTGGACGGTCCCGCCGTAATCGAGGCCCCGCACACCACGGTTTTGATCATCCCTTCCATGCGGGGCCGGGTCGACCGGCGCCGCAACATCGAGCT
>JASLXW010000431.1 GCA_030740135.1 Nitrospinota bacterium | reverse complement strand
CGCCGCCCCCCCCCCCCGCGCCCCCCCCCCCCCCCCCCCCCCCCCCCCCGCGCCGCCCGCCGCCCGGCGGACACCGCTGGGCCCGCGCCCCGGCGGGGGGGGGGAAGCCCCCCAAGGTTTTCGTTTTTCAGGCCGGGTTTTCCCGACACCACCGCTCGAATTGGAGGCGGATCTCGACGGGACGCAGGTCGTAGGGGACGTTGGGTTCTTCCCGCTCTGAGTTCACCGCCAGGCAGATGAAGGACAGGCGGTCCTCGGCGAGAAACGCGCGGGCCTTTTCGTCGAAGGCCTCGACCGTATCGACCCGGGCCGTCAGGGGGATCCCCGCGCCCCGGGCCATTTCCTCGTACCTCAGGCCGGCCTTCGCCAGGGGCTGTCCGCCGCTGGCCTGGTAGACGTCGTTGTTGAAGACCACGATCATGAGGTTTTTGGGCGACTGGATGGAGGCCGTCACCAGGGCGCCCAGGTTCATCAGAACGCCTCCGTCCCCCTCCAGGGCCACCACCCGGTCGTTCGGGCGGCTGAGGGCGACGCCCAGGGCGGCCGGGATCACCATCCCCATCGAGTCCGTGACGTAAAAGTTCGAGGGCTTGCCGTTCAGCTCCGCCCAGTGCTCGGTGGTCTCCTCCATGCAGCAGACGGCGATGCCCTCCGTCAGTATCCCCGCGAGCGTTTCAATGTAAGCGCGTCTGGATGGCAGGCTCATGACGTCCGGGGTCTTCTCATCACGCCAAATGCTCCCTTTTCAGCAGAAGCGCGAAGGGGTGGTTCGAGGCCTCGGCGAAACGGCCGGCGTCGGCCACCTGATCGGCGAGACCCCGCCCCGCATCCGGGATGCGGTAACCGATGCCGAACCCCTTGAGGACCGGCTCGGTGGCGGCCCCCTTGTGGACGTGATAGTGGAGGGTCTCTTCGGTGTTGCCCCGGTAGCTGATGACAAAGAGGAGCGGTACATGGTACATCCGGGCGAAATTGATTCCGGTTCCGCTGCTCAGGAACCCGGCGTTCTGGAGGACCATGACCGCCTTGGTCCCGGTGGCCAGGGCGCCGACGCAGATGGCGACGCCTTCCTCCTCCCGGCAGGCGTTGACCGAGATCAAGTCCGGGTCGGCCTCGGCCGCCTGGCAGATGGGGCCGATCCAGCGATCGGGGACATAGACGACCATCTTCGCCCCCCAGTCCTTGAGGCCCTGGAGGACCTCTTTGTATCGGCCCGCCGCGTCCGTCATGAAACCGTCGCTTTTCTCATGTGGGGGGTTCGGCCCGGGGCCGATGACCTCATGACTCCGCAAAACCACTGGATCATATACCGGTTTTCGGGCGAACGCAAAACCGGCATTTCTTGTAGAAACCCATCGGCGTCCCCGCGGCGGCCCGGTCTTCGTTTTGGAGGATGGCCGGTCCGGCCGTTCAATCTTCCAGGCCGGGCGCGGCGCTTGCGGGCTCGTAAGCGCAGAGGGGATCGCTCCCGAGCGGATCTCCGGTCGCCGCGTAGCTCCGCGCCCGGGAGCCGCCGCAGAGGTTGCGGAACTCGCACCACCCGCACTTCCCGGCGTAGCGTTCGGTCTCCCGGATGTTCCGGAACAGTTCGGACGATCGGTAGAGCGTGACGGGGCTTTCGGTGCGGACGTTCCCCGCCGCCACGGGAAGGAACCCGGAGGGGAAGACCTCGCCCACGTGGGAGACGAACAGGATCCCGTTGCCGTCGCGGATGCCGAAGCCCATCCCGACGGGGGTCCGCCGGATGTCCTCCGCGTTGCGGCCCTCGTCCTGCATTCGTGTCAGGGCGACGCGGCGGAAATGGGGGGCCTCCGTCGTGGCGATTGCGAACGGGGCCTCGCGGGAGCGATCGTAGAGCCAGTGAAAGAATGTCTCGCACCTCTCCGGGCTGACCTCCGGCAACACGGCGCCCCGGCCCGTCGGGACCAGAGTGAAAAGGCTCCACCGGGCGACGTTCAATGTGGAGACTAGGGCGTAGAGCGATTCCATGTCTTCCAGGGTGTCGGCTGTGACGAGCGTATTGATTTGCATCGGGAGGGACTGCTCCCCCGCGTCCCGCGCCGCCTCGACTGTCCGGTCGAAGCACCCCGGGACGCCGCGGAGGCCGTCGTGCCGCCCGGCCGTCGAGCCGTCGAGACTGAGCGCGATGCTCTGGACGCCCAGGGTCTTCAGCCGTCGGAGGACTTCCCGCGTGAGGTTCGGGGTGCCGCTGGGGGCGACCGACGTCCGCAGGCTCAGGGCGATAGCGCATTCCAGCAGCTCGAAGAAGTCCGGCCGCTTCAGGGGGTCTCCGCCCGTCAGGACAAGGTGCGGAGCGGGTTTGCCGAAACCGAGCAGGTCCTCGAGGAGCCGCCCCCCTTCTTCTGTGTCCAGCTCGTTCGGGTCACGCTCGGGGATGGCCTCGGCGCGGCAATGCCGGCAGGCCAGGTCGCAGGCCCGGGTGAGCTCCCAGTAGACCAGCCGGGGCGAATCCTCAAAGCGTAATTGGCCGTAGACCTCCGTCGATGTCCCGGTGATGGCATGGTCCATAGCGTCTTTCCCCATCCAAGAGAGCGCCCGGCGGGCCGGCCGGGGCGCCAGAGCCGCCGGGCATAGGGCCGAAGATGCGTTAGCGTTCGATCAATGGGAAAGTTCTTCAGTCACCTTCGAGCTCACATCCCACCGATGATTAAAAAGGTGCTCGATGTATGCGATGACATCCCAGATCTCTTTGTCGGAAAGTGTGTTCTTCCACGGTGACATCGAGGTGTTGGGTCTGCCGTTTGCAATTGCGTCGTAATGGTCAACCCGCGAGCGCATCGACATATACTTGAGATGGAGAAAATCGCTCGGCCGGGGGTTCAGGGATGCCGCGGCGGGACCGTCTCCTTTGCCCTCATTGCCGTGACAAGACGCACAGAATTTCGCGTAAACCACCTTGCCGTTTCTGACCGAGAATTTCTTTGTGGGGAATGGATGGTTGTGCTCGACCTTGTGCCCTATGTGCGCGAAAACGGCGGACGGAAAGGCCAAACCGATGGAGACGATTACTATCAGAAAAAGGCGGGGATTTACAGGCATTCTCATTTTTTCATCTCAATTGGGAGGGCCGCCCGGATTTTCTCATTTTATCGGGTCTGGACCTCCGGTGTTCTGGAACCTTCTTTCTGTCTCTCCCCGAAGTGAGATTTCGGGACTCCCTTCTCCACGAATCATAAATCATGGATCAATCGCGTTTCCAACAAAATTCCAGGGCGGGGGAGGCCCTGGATGTCATCCCCGGCGGCCGGGTCCGAACGCTCGATCCAATAACCATAATGTAAATCCGGAATCCGGAGGCGCGATATGATCTTCATCATCCTTTTTGTGTATTCATTCGCGCCTCTTCCGGGTACGGGTCTCATTACGCGGGTCGGTTCACCCTTAGTTCGGAACGACAGTTGTCCTAATCGGGGGGGCGCCATGCTTATTGCTGCTTATGCCCCTTTTTCGTCCCGGCTTCTGCCGTTGCGGGATGCGACCCAATGCCTCTTCACCGGGATTTCCCAGATGACGAGAGTTTGGCCATGCTGCGGTCCTTGTGTCTCATCAGAGTGACCTCTTTTACGACG
>JASLXW010000430.1 GCA_030740135.1 Nitrospinota bacterium | reverse complement strand
CCGGGCGCCTTTCCCGTCATGAAAGAAGACCAGGCGGGGGCCGTAACCGGTGGGAGGATGGTCCGCAGGGGGCCCCACGCCCCTTCCTCCATCAGGCGAGAAAATCCGGGCAGGTGACCGTCCCGGGCCCAGGGCTCGATCAAACTCAACGGAGCCCCGTCCACCCCAATCACAATCAACCGATCCGATCCGCTCAAGGCTCGACCTTAACCCGAAAGGGGGCCCCTTCCGGTTTTGATACACGCGATAGCGATCCAGGACGCGCGCTCGCCATAGTAGGTCCACCGCCTCATGGCGTCCTCATCCGGTACAGATGGATCGTTCCCGAAACCATCACCCGATTCTCACCCCCCAATTCGTTCTTCACCCACACGGCCATCCACTGGGAACCCGTCCTCTTTATCAACCATTGAATGCCGCGCAACAACTCAATTTTCTTCAAGGTAAAGGCTCTCGGATTGGGGAAACTCGCGACAGGGCGGCTGAAATCGAAACGGGAGACCCAGGCCTGATTGAGAGGCCCCCCACCGATCCGGCTTCCGCCGATCACGCCCGCATAGGACTTCGTATTCGGTTTCGGGGGGAATTCGGCGCGCTTCCAGGACGACATCTTGACGACCTCCAGCACCTCTCCGGTCCGAGCCCATTTTGCATGGTACACATCCCTGAACCCATTTGAATACAGGAGGCTCCCGTCCGAATTCGGCCGCAGGAAAACAACGTGTTTTCCGCCCTTCCGATTCAGCCATGTTTTGGCGGAAGCAAACCCCGAACGAATGTCGAACAAGTAGGCCATGTGGACATACTGAATCAAGAGAAAGAGGCCGACGGCCGCCCAGCGCCGCCCGCCGCGACCCAGCCGCGCCCACAACGACTCCAGACTGACGCCCGCCAGAAGGGCAACGACCGGAGCCAAGGGTCCGATGTTCCGGGGAAAAGGCTTTACACGCACGGTGGCAAACAGCAAAAGAGGCAGACCGAAGGCCGCCAACAGGAAAAAACTCCGCGGCGACCACCCATCGCGCGCAAACCGGACGACCATCAGCCCAAAACCGACAAGCGCCAACCCGCTGATAACCGCTCCCTCACCGTACAGGAACGGCATCAACACATAACCGCTCAGCTTCGCCCGGGGTGTATCCACCACCCAGCCGGATTCCATCACCTTCCATTTGGAATTGAGCAGTCCCTGCAAGTAGGTCGGAATCGTATCGCCATAAATCCAGGAATAATCGGGAAGAAGCAACCTTCCGGCGCTCCAGGTCAACAGTTGCATCAGGGACAGGACAACGCCGAATCCCAATCCGATCATCAAGAGGTTTGCCAGTCCATGACGGATCCTGCCATCACGGACCGACCGGTAACCTTCCACCAGAAAGCAGACGCCGACGTAGAACCCCACGACGGGATGCATCGCGAAACCGGCGCCCAGGCCCAAACCCGAAGCCGCCAGCCAGCGGCGGGACGCCTCACGCCCTCCCCAGACCGCCTGGGCATAGCACGCCAGCCCCAGGACCAGGAAAAAAGTTGCACTGGCCTGAGAGAAACCGCTTCGGGACCAGATCAGATGAAACCCGGAGACCGCCAAGGCCAAGGCGGACAACAACGCGCCCGACTCGGTCCGGCCCAGTCGAAGCGCCAGCCAAAACATGATCCCCACAGTGGCCGCGCCGAGCGTCGCGTTCATCAAAAACAAGAATTGCGGCGAAAGGCCGAAGAGGGTGAAGACCAATATCACCAGGAGGCCGTACAGGGGCTTTGACTGGTGCACCAATCCCCGGTGGGCCCCCGCTTTCTCTAAGGTCTCGATCAGCTTCTCGCGCTGCGCGTCGGCGGGCAGCCCCTTCCCCTTCCCGCCCAGCCACCAACGGGCGTGAATGGCCGCCGAGGCCGAGGCCGAAAAATAGCCGGCCTCATCCGCAACCAACAACCCCCTCTCGGACAACTGATATGTCCGGAGAAACAATCCGCCGGCCAAGGTGAGGACCAACAGGATAAGCGTGCTTCTTTTCATTTACAAAACCATCTTGTCGATAATCTTGATTCGATCTCTTGGAGGCGCCCGGAAGGAACTGCGGATCGCCTGTGTCAACGGGTGCAACTTGGAAGATGCATTCGTCAATGACGCCCGATTTCAACCATCGGCCGCAACGTCACTCCCGGACCCAGGGGGGTCTGTTCTCCCGCCCCCCCCCACTGCAACAGGCTACGTCCCCTCCACCTCAGCCGCATTGGAAACCACATTTCGTCTTTCCAGGACCACGAGGGTGCGAAAGGCCAGCCACCGGCGAAAAGGATGCAGACACTTCTCGATCCTCCGGACCACGGGGATGCAGCTTGTGGGAATCAGCTTTGGATACCTGTACCCCCCGCTCAGTGGATAAAGAAGGATGCTGAATAACTCCTTGAATCGGATTGAGAAAATTGGCCACCTTTGGCGAAACCGTTCCGCGAAACGCCAGAACACCAAAGTGGGCAGCGCCTGATTGCCGTCGAAGGGCCGTTCGGACAAAGCGGGGTCGACAAAAAAAGGGTCCCCCTTCATCCGAGTCGGTTCGTCATGAACAAAGTGGTAGATCAAGTAGGAAAAAGCCGAGATGTATGGTTCGATCATCACCACGCGCCCGCCCGGCGAAAGAACACGCCCCGCCTCATCCAGAAATGCGACCACATCCAGGTGATGAAAGACATCCAGCATCACCAGGTTATCCACTGCGCCTTCCCCGAAAGGAAGGCGCGTGGCATCCAACACGACGTCCAACCAAGGCAAATGAACGATGTCCGCGGCGATCACCCCTTCACATTGCTCGGCGAATCGTCCGGGACCGCTGCCGAGCTCAACGGTGCGGCCCGGACGCAGATGGGAGGCCATCATCCCGAACCAGTTCAAATAGAGCTCACGCAGCAGCGGTCTTTCGTCCCACCCCCGCCGGTCGCCCCAGAGGCGTTCGTGTGCGCTGACCGATTTCACGCCGGGTTACGGATGTCCAAAAAAGCGCCTTCGAACCGCCGGAGGGCGGCGTCGAGTCGGAAGCGGGACGGCAACAGGGAGGACCCCAAACCCGTCTTCTCCCCTTTGAGTTCGTTTTCTATTGTTTTTCCCAATGCGTCCACGTCTCCAGGCGGAACCAATTCGACTTCGGACGCAATCCGCGCGAGCTCGCGCATCGCGCCCCCGGCGCAATCAAAAGCCACGACGGCCGTTCCGCACGCCAGGGCTTCCAGCACAACGTTCGGAAGCCCCTCCCACCGGGAGGAGAGAACGAAAAGTCCCGCCGCTTTGAAAAACCGGTAAGGGTTCTCAACAAATCCCGGCAGAGAAACCGAATCCCAAACGCCCAGGGACTCGGCCAGACTCCGTAGCGCCGATTCCTCCGGCCCTGCGCCCAGGATGGTCAAGCGGACTTCCGGTCTTCGCCGCAAGATGGGCGCAACCGCCCGGATCAAAAGGTCAAAACCCTTTTGTCGGGTCAAGCGTCCCGCAGCGACGATCCGGGACAAGGGGGGGGCCGCCCCCCCCCCCCCGGGCCGGCCCCCGGGGGGCCCGGCCCCCCCGCCGCCCCCGGGGCCACGGGGAGACCAAAGCGCCCG
>JASLXW010000042.1 GCA_030740135.1 Nitrospinota bacterium | reverse complement strand
AGGATGACCAGCGATAAAAAACGAATACTCGATTTGGGCGTCATGCGGGATGCGACTCCCTTCCCGTTTCGGACCGGCGGGTTGCGGCGACCGATCCCCTTCGACAACTTATCAACCCTTTGAACGCCGCGCACCCGGAAAAATTCCCGAACCCCGCCGAAGGGCCGGCTCAACGGACGCTTTGGCTTCTTCAGGGCGCGAAAGATTCATTGGCCCCGCTGTAAGAGCCGCCCGGTGTCGGTCCGCCGCTCAGGACGAAGACCCGGCCTCCCCAGGCCGCCGCGCCCAGGCCGTGCCGCGCCCGGGGCATCGGGGCGAACTTCGTCCACCGGTTTCGGTCGGGGTCGTAGCCCTCGTTGTCCGCGAAGGTCCCCTCCACCGACTCTCCGCCGAAGACGAAAATCCGGCCGTCCAGGACCGCCGCGGCGATCCCGCTTCGCGGCGTCGGGATCGGGCGGCGGGTCGCCCAGGCGTCGGTCCGGGGGTTGTAGACCTCGTTGACGCCGAGGTTCCGGGCGTACGACCCCAGGCGGCCGCCGATGGCGTAGAGCCGTCCCCGGAGGACCGCCGCCGCGAGGTGGTCCCGCGCCGTCGGCATCGGGGCGAGCCGCTTCCAGGTGTCCGTCGCGGGGTCGTAGACCTCGTGGGCCGCCACGTCGCCCCGCTGGCTCCTCCCCCCCACGGCGTGGAGCTTCCCGTCGATGACGCCGACGCCCAGAGCCCCCCGGGCGGTGGGCATGGACGCGCGCTTTTTCCAGGCGTTCGGCCGGGGGAGATATTCGTAGAGGGTGTCGGCGCCGGCCCAGAAGGACCCGCGGCCGAACCCGCCGACGACATAAAGCCGCTTTCCGACAACGCCCGCTCCCGGATGGTGAACGGGCAAGGGCAGGGAAGCGGACGTTCGCCACCTCCGCTTTCGGGGATGGTAGACCTCGACGAGACGCGTGACGCCCCGCCGGGTGAGGCCGCCGATCACGAAGATCTCCCCGTCCCGGACGGCGACGGCGACCTCCGTCCTCGGGGTGGGCGCCCGGACCTCGCGCGTCCAATTCCCCTGGGCCGGGAGCGTCGCCGGCGTCAGGAACCCGCAGGCGATCACCCCCGGCGCAATCCATCTCTTCATTCGTCCATCTCCCCTTCGGGCGCTTCCGATAGCGTATATTATTTTGTCGCCCGGATTGAGAAATCCAGGGCGTCATCTTGAAGGGTCCAAAGGGCCGCAAGAAAGAGGAATCACTGTGACCCGCGCCGATCTCGTTCACGAAGACTCGCGCGAAATGCCGCGTCGGGGGAAGACCTCGGGGCGGCGGCCCTTCGGGCGGGCGCTGCTGGTGATGGCTTTCGTCCTTGCGGGCTGCGGCGAGGAGGGAAGGTTCTCGAAGACGGGGAGCCTCGGCGTCGCGCGCCACGGGCACGTCGCCCTCAGGCTCAAAGACGGTTCCGTCCTGGTCCTGGGGGGCCTGACGAAGACCCGGCCGCTGCGGTCGGGCGAGCGATTCATCCCGGCGAAAGGGAAATTTCGTCCCGTTCCATCCCGTCTTCCGCGGCCTTCGGGCTGGGCCAGGGCCGCTTTGATCGCCGACGGGCGGGCGCTCTACGCCGGCGGATGGCTGAACGCCGACACCGCCCTCTCCGCCGCCGCCCTTTTTTTGCCGGCCAAAAATGTCTTTGTCCGAACGCGCGGGGGGCTCGCTACGCCCCGCTATGACCACACCGCCACCCCCCTGGCCGACGGAAGCGTCCTCATCGCCGGAGGGAACAACGGACGGACCGCCCTGTCCTTCACCGAGCGCTACCTCCCGGCGGAGGACCGCTTCGTCCCCGCGCGCCGGATGTTCTTCGCCCGGCAGCAGCACACGGCCACCCCGCTGGCCGACGGGCGGATCCTGATCGTCGGCGGAAACCCGAAATCCGGATACGGGGAGCTGTACGACCCCAAGGACGGCGTCTTCCGGCCGACGCGGGGACGGATGACCCAGCCCCGCAGGCGTCACACCGCGACGCGCCTAGGCGACGGGCGGGTCCTGATTGCGGGGGGGTGGAACGAGAAGGCCCTCGGCTCGGCCGAGATTTTCGACCCCGGGACCGGGGTGTTCGTTCCCGCGTCCGGTCCGCTGGTGAAGCCCCGGCAGCAGCACGCGGCGGTCCGCCTTCCGGGCGGATCGGTCCTTCTGCTGGGAGGGCGGGGGGTGGATGAGACGCTCCGAAGCGTCGAGCGGTTCGACCCCCGGTCCGGCCGGTTCAGCGAATTCCCGGCCCGTCTGCGCCAAGCCCGGAGGCTTTTCACGGCGACCGTCCTGGAGGGCGGCCGGGTGCTGGCGATCGGCGGCGCAAGCGACACCGATGTCCTTCGGACCGCCGAAATCTTCGCGCCGAAACGGCCCTAGCGAACCCGCTTTCTGAATTTCCCGCAACCGCCGGCGCAAAATGAAGCGGCGGCGCGCGCCCTTCCCCCTTGGCCGCTCCGCACGCCGGACCGGCCCCGCCGGCGTTTTTCACGGGCGAATCCACGCATTTGTGATTTTTTTTCACAAGAACTAATTGGATCATAGTGAAATCCGGAGATCGGACGCATCTCAAAGTCTAGGAGGGATCTTTCTCTTGCGGGGAAGGGGACCGATGACTCGCTCCAAAGACGCGTAAAAAGGGGATCTCGCTTCCCACGAACGAGCGAAAAGTTCACCTCGTTCTCCACATGACGCCTTACTCCCGAACAGTCGATTGAACCCACAGCCAAAGGACCCGGGTCTTCGTCTCGAGGATTCTGGAGAGGCTCTGTTGCGCCCCGTGTACGGATTCATGGACGAGAAATCCATGAGGAGGCGGTGAAATGGCCGACAAAGAGAAGCGCAGCCTTGGAATCAGCCGGAGGAGGTTTTTGCAGGGCTCCGCCGCGGGCGGGGGCGCATTGGCGTCGTTTCTCTCCGGCGGGCCGAAGACACTGGTCGCCCGCGAGGACGAGGCGGCGGCCGGCGCCGAGGAGGAATGGGCGCCCACCACCTGCTGGATCGGCAAACAGGACTGCGGGATGCTGGCCCGGCGGATCGGCGGGCGCGTGGTCAAGTTCGAGGGCCATCCGAACCATCCGAAAAACCGGGGGAAACTTTGTCCCAAGGGGATCGCCCAGATCATGACCGTGTACGACCCCAACCGGGTCAAGACCCCCCTGATCCGGACCAATGAGAAAGGACGGCCCGGGACCTGGCGCCAGGCTTCGTGGGACGAGGCCCTGACGCTGGTGGGCGAGAGGATCAGAGAGATCCGGGCTCGGGACAAGCGGCTCCTGGTCTGGCAGAAAGGCCGCAGCAAGGCCAAGAAATTCTACGACACGGCCTTCGTGAAGGCCCCCGGCGTGACCAAGCTCCACCACGGCGCCTACTGTTCCGACGCCGGCTACCGGGAGGCCGAGTACACGACCGGACTCCACGGGGTGCTTCACCCGGACTTCCGCCACTGCCGGTACCTGCTGTCCTGGGGGTGGAACGTCACCGGCGCCGGCGGGAACAAGACCTGCTGGCTCACTTGGCCTCAACAGTTGACCCAGGCCAAGGAACGGGGGATGAAGCTGGTCCAGATCGACCCCCGGAGCCGGCCCGCCGGCCCCTTCGCCGACGAGTGGCTCCCGATCAAGCCCGGGACCGACTTGGCCCTCGCCCTCGCCCTGGCTCACGAGTTGATCGGGCGTGGATTCGTGGACAAAGATTACCTGACGAAGTACACCAACTCACCTTTCCTCGTGAAAGAGGACGGATTCTTCCTCCGCGTGGACGGCAAGGATCAGGTTTGGGATCCCGCGGAAGGGAAGGCCAGGCCGTTCGACACCCAGGGCGTCAAGCCGGCCTTGGAAGGGGAGTACACGGTCGGCGGCGCCAAGGTGAAGACGTCCTTTCAGCTCTTCAAGGAGCACGTGGCCGGGTCCACCCCGGAGTGGGCCGCGCGGATCTGCGCCCTGCCGGCGCAGACCATTCGCCGGGTGGCCTGGGAGCTCGGCCGGAACGTCATGATCGGCAGCACGATCGTCGTGGACGGCATGACGCTCCCCTACCGTCCCGTCTCGTGCATGGCCTACCACATGTCCCAGCAGGAGCTGGGTTTTCAGACCATTCGCGCCATTCTCATGGCCTTCATGCTTCTCGGGGCCGTCGAGGCGGTGGGCGGCGTGCGGACCGACTGGAAATGGAAAGTCCACAAGAACTACAAGAAGCTCGATCAGGCGAAGGTCAAAGACCCACCCTACAACATCTACCTCAAGGACTCGAAGTTCTTCCCCATCAACAGCAACCTCTCCGGCATCGTGGCCAAGGTGATGCAGAACCCCGAGAAGTACGGGGTGGATTACACGCCGGAGGTGCTCATCCTCCACAAGGTGAACCCGCTGGCGGCCTTCGCCTCTCAGGCGGATTTCATCGAGTCCTATAAGAAGTTCAAGTTTGTGAAGGAGAGGGCCTTCGTTGGCAAACCAGACAAGCCGAGACACGCTGAGAGAAGTCTTTTCCCTCAATCCCTCGGAGACATTCCTACAGCCCCGCGAGCGCGCGGAGGTGGGCCTCGACGGATCGCGAGAGTCCTTCCAGGTCATAGCCGCCTTCCAGAAGGGACACGACCCGTCCCTTCGCGGATTTCCCGGCGATCTCCATGACGATCCGCGTCAGCTCGGCAAAACCCACCTCGGTCAGCCGGAGTCCCGCCAGCGGGTCCCGCTCGTGGCCGTCGAAGCCCGCCGAGATGAGGACGAACTCGGGCTGAAATTTCCCGGCGGCGGGGACGAGCTTCTCCCGGAACGCCTGGATGACTTCCTCGTCCCCCGCCCCGGCGGGCAGGGGCGCGTTGACGGTGAAACCCTTCCCCGGCCCCTCCCCCGTTTCCCCCTCGGACCCCGTGCCCGGATAGTGGGGGTATTGGTGGGTGCTGAAGTAGAGGACGGACGGATCGGCGTAGAAGATGTCCTGCGTCCCGTTGCCGTGGTGGACGTCCCAATCGACGATCAGGACCCGTTTCAGGCCGTATTTGTCCTGGACGCACCGGGCGGCGACGGCGATGTTGTTGAGCAGGCAGAAGCCCATCGCCCGCGCTGCCGAGGCGTGATGCCCCGGGGGCCGGACGGCGGCGAAGGCGTTTTTCGCCTTTCCTTCCATGACCGCGTCCACGGCGGCCAGCGCCCCGCCCACGGCGAGCCTGGCCACGCGGAAGCTCTCTTTGGAGACCCGGGTATCGGCGTCCAGGGCCGCGGGGGCCTCGCTCGCGGCCTTCTCGATGAGGCGCACATATTCGGGGGGATGGACGCGGGTGATCCAGGCCTCATCGGCGGGCCCGGGCTCGATCCGCAGGAGATCGTTCAGGAGACCGGTCCCCTCCAGGTGCGTGACGATCGCCCGGACGCGGTCGGGCCGCTCGGGGTGCATCGGTCCGGCGTTGTGGAGGACGGTGTCCGGGTGATAGACGAAGGCCGTCTTTTCCATTTTTCCTTTATCCCCCTTTGACGCGCCCGCTTGAGTGGACGACACGGCCGGCATCGAAAGCAAGCAGCCGAGAATCACCCACCCCCGGCATTTTTCGCTCCAGGACGTAACGCCCGGCCCCATTTTTCGTCTTCGCGCGCCCATCGCCGAATCTTATCGCGTCGAATCGCCGCCTTTCAAACCTTGTCCCGATCGAACCCGAAGGAAGCGTCCTCCGCTTCCGACATGTTATGATTTCCTTCAACTTCACCGAACCTTTTACCCGACAGCGGAGGCGGGAATGAGTCAAGCGGTCAAGTCCAGAGGGTATTACCGGGACCTGCGGGAGTACATCGCCGCGTTGGAGGAGAACGTCCTCCTGTATCGCATCACGGAGCCCGTCAACAAGGACACCGAGCTCATGCCGCTCGTCCGTTGGCAGTTCCGGGGGCTGCCGGAGGAGCGGCGAAAGGCGTTTTTCTTCGAGAACGTGACGGACGCCCGCGGGCGGCGGTTCGAGACCCCCGTGGCCGTGGCGGTGACGGCCGTATCGCGCGGGATGTACGCCCTCGGGATGGGGTGCAAGGAGGAGGAGACCGCCGAGCGCTGGGTGCGGGCCCGGCACCGTCCCATATCCCCCGAGACAGTTTCCGACGGCCCGGCCCAGGAGGAAGTCCACCTCGCGGCCGACTTCGGGCGGGAGCACGGCGGGCTGGACGAGTTTCCGATCCCCATCTCCACGCCCGGCCTCGACCCGGCCCCCTTCATCACGGCCGCCTGCTGGGTCTCCCGCGACCCCGAGACGGGCATCCGCAACATGGGCACCTACCGGGCCCACCTCAAGGCGCCGGACAAGACGGGCCTCCTGGCCTACGAGCAGTCCGACCTCATTCTCCTCCTCCGCCGGGCGAGGAAGCTCGGGATGAAGACCCTGCCCGTGGCGGCGGTGCTCGGCTGCGCGCCCAACATCTGCATGGCCAGCGCCGCCAAGCTTCCCCTGGAGGTGGACGAGCTCGCCGTGGCGGGGGGGATTTCGGGGGCGCCGATTCCACTGGTGAAGTGCAGGACGGTGGACCTGGAGGTCCCCGCAACGGCGGAGATCGTCATCGAGGGGGAGATCCCCACCGATTACCTGGAGCCGGAGGCCCCCTTCGGCGAATACACCGGATTCTACGGCCTGCGGGGATTGGCGCCGGTCGTCCACGTCACGGCCGTCACCCACCGGCTCGACCCGATCACCCAGGTCTTCATCAGCCAGATGCCGCCCAGCGAGTCGAGCAAGCTGAGGCAGATCGCCTATGAGTCCAACTACTACAAGTTCCTCCGGTACGATTGCCACAACGTCGCCGTGAAACAGGTGTCCTTCCACGAGATGGGGGGCTCCCACCAGTTCATCGCCATCCGGGTGGACAAGGAGAATCCGGCCCAGGCCTGGCAGGCCCTGTACGCCGCCGCGTCTTACTCCCCGACTTACGGAAAGATCATCGTGGCCGTGGACGACGACATCGACCCGGCGGACGCGGAATCGATCCTGTGGGCCATGAGCTTCCGGCTCATCCCGGAACGGGACATGCGCTTCGTCTCGGGCAAAGGGAGCAACCTGGACCCGGCCAGCGCCCCCCCCGGGGCTTCGGAGGCGGAGAAGTTCTACCCGGGCGTCACCGGGCTTTCGGCCGTCCTGATCGACGCCACGCGCAAGCACCCGTATCCGCCCGTCTCTTTGCCGAAGCGGGAATACATGGAGCGCGCCCGGGCGATCTGGGAGAAATGCGGCCTTCCCCCCCTGACGCCGCGGGCGCCCTGGTTCGGCTATCCCCTGGGGGACTGGTCGGAGGCGTACGATGAAGACGCCCTCCGGGCGATCGAGGGGAATTATTACGAGACGGGGAAGCGGCTGGCGGATGAGGGAATCGAATCGGAGATTTGACTGCAAGTCCCCCTGGAACGCATGGAGGTTGGACGATGTCGTGGATTGGAACCGTTGCTGAATCGGAAGCCGCCGGAGAGGTCAAGGAGATTTACGACAAGGCCCGCAAGAAGCGGGATTACGTGGGGAACATCGTCAAGGTCCACAGCCTCAAGCCGGAGCTGATGCGGGCCTACCAGGCGTTCTCCCACGCCGTCACGTTCGGGGGATCCAGCCTGGGCCGCGAGCGGGAGGAGATGGTGGCCGTCACGGTCTCCGCCCTGCTCAAGTGCCGATACTGAACGATCTCTCACGGAGAGTTTCTCTGTGAAGTGGGCGACGGGGCGGCGAAGAAGCTGATGATCGAGTTGAAGGAGGATTGGCGAAACGCCGGCGTGGACGACAAGGACATGGCCATGCTGGGGTATGCGGAGAAGATCACCCTCAACCCCGCCTCCATCGTGGAAGCCGACGTCGAGGGCCTGCGCGCGCACGGCTGGACGGACATTGAAATCCTGGAAATCGCGTGTCTGGCGAGCTACCGGAATTACATCGCCCGGGTGGCTAACGCCCTGGGGGTGGAAGCGGAGGGGCGCCACTTTGCCGACGACCCCCCGACGCGCGAAAGGCTGGCGGAGGGGTTGAAGTAACCCCGGGCGCGGGGGGGGGCGGCGGAGGAGCTTCATCGGAGGGTGGACGCGATGGACGGAGATTTGATCTCACTCAAAAAGACCTTGACCCCGCAGGAGCTGGAGATCTTCGGGAGCGAATTCGGCAAGGTGAAGAAATCCGCGGGCATCGCGTATCTGCTCTGGTTTTTCCTCTCGGGTTTGGCCGTTCACAAGTTCTACCTCGGGAAAGTCAAACAGGGGATTTTCTATCTCGTCGCTCCGTGGCTGGCCGTTCTGGTCTTCATCCTGGGCGTCTTGGACGCGGCCGGAAAGCGGGACGCTCAAGGAGCCGTCGAGTTGTCGGCCTTCGGAACCCCGACCGTCGTGATCGCCGTATTGGGGCTCCTCGTGTATGTGGTTTGGTGGTTCGTGGACCTGTTCACGTTGCACCGGCAGGTGGCGAGGGCGAATGAAGAGATCGAAAGGGAGATCATCCAACGGGTGAGAATGCGATGAGGTTCCGGTGGACGCGCCCCGGAGGCCGGGAAGGAGACGCGCTGATGGGGACGGCGAGGATTCCCATGACGCGCCGCATCCGCCGAATGTTGATCGACCCGATTGAAAGCGTTGAAGGGGCGGAATCGATCATCGCGGACGCGGCCCTCGCGTTTACCGCGTATGGGGCCCTTCAGCTCATGGTCGGGATCTTTATCGTGATCCGGACCGGCGCGATCACCGTCTTGGCCATCGCCGCGTTGATCCTCTGCGTCGCTTGCCTTTTGAAACAGACAAACAGCCGGGTTTTGGCCGGTGTCCTATGGATGTACATGGGGGTCGAATTGATCGCGCGCGCGTGGATCATCAACCTCCCCAACACCGCCGCCCGAATATCGGGGTTGCTCCTTCCCGCCGTCATGACGCTGATCGGCTATGGGACGGTCCGGGCGGCGCTGCGGTTTCACGCGTTGAGGCGGAAGGGCTGATCGGCCGATGTCCTGACCGGCGCGCGTCCTATTCCTCGGGGAAAGCGAAGGGGAGGGGGGTCTTGCCAATCTTCGCGGAATAGAACATATTTCTATTGAACAGTCGATGGAGCCATATGCGTTCGTTCTTTTCCGGTCCGGGGACCGGCGAAGTGTGATCGGGGAGGGAAGCCGCGTCAATGATTGACATGGATTTTCTGTTCATTGTGGCAACCGGGGCGATGGGCGTGGCGACCGTCGTCATCATTCTGGTTGCCGCGTTTTCGATTTTCCGAAAGAGTTAAGGGGCGGAAAAGCTCCACCCGGTGTTAACAACCGGGGCCGTTCGGCGGATGATCGACTTCCCGCCTTTTCCTGTATTTCATCAATGCGCCGGGTGTGAGCGATTGCTCCAACCCCTGATCCGATTACGCTGATGAGGGTGTAGAAATGTCATGCCGACCCCTGAATGTTTCGGTATGGCGGCTTAGCTTTTGTTATCTTTTCGCTGAATTTGGTGGCGGGAAGTGCAATGTTGCGGGAAGATGTCGTCTACTTCCGAACCGATTCCGGGAAAAGCCTCAAATGCAGTCGGGTCGAAATTTTTTCCTTGACACCACTATATCTTGTGTTGTCCAATGCGTTTCCCGCAGGATATTGTGCTTTACGGCACGATCCCATGTGGAGTTAAGTTAGTTTACGGGTTACGAAAAAGGGGCGGATGGTCGGCTGTTCACTCCGGGGTTTTCCGGCCATGTCGCTTCCATTGCTCGTGTCTGTAAAGGGTTGCATACAGGGAGGAAACGAGAGGAGCAAGGTTTTATGGCGGATGGGGAAAGGGCAATGGTCGATCGGACGAAGGGGAAGATGAGGGGTGAGTGCGTCTCCGAGGCGGAGAAGGGGACGGGTTTGAAGTTCTCCCGCTATTTCACTGACCCTTCCATCCATCCCTATGACGCCATCGAGGGGGGTTGGGGACATCGGACCGCGGCCATCTACGACGGGAAGGGCGCCGAGATCTTCAAACAGGAGAACATCGAGGTCCCCAACGCCTGGTCGGAGTTGGCCCTCAACGTGGTGGTCTCGAAGTATTTCAAGAAATCGGCGAATCCGGATGAGCGGGAGAAAAGCGTCCGGCAGATGATCGACCGGGTGGCGCGGACCATCGCGGGCTGGGGCCGGGAAGACGGATATTTCGCGACGCCGGAAGACACCGAAACGTTCGAGGCCGAGTTGACGCACATCCTGGTCAACCAGATGGCCGCCTTCAACAGTCCCGTCTGGTTCAACGTCGGCATTGAAGACAAACCCCAGTGCTCGGCCTGCTTCATCAACTCGGTGGACGACAGCATGGACGGCATTCTCAAGCTTGCCCACACCGAGGGCATGCTCTTCAAGTACGGCTCGGGGACGGGGACCAACCTCTCGCGCATCCGCTCTTCCAAGGAACCTCTCTCCAACGGCGGCGAGGCCTCCGGACCCGTCTCCTTCATGAAGGGCTATGACGCCTTCGCGGGCGTCATCAAGTCCGGCGGCAAGACGCGCCGCGCCGCCAAGATGGTTATCCTCGACATCGGCCACCCCGATATCGGCGAGTTCATCGACTGCAAGGCCGATGAAGAGAAGAAGGCCTGGGCGTTGATCGACTCCGGCTACGACGGCTCCTTCAACGGCGAGGCCTACAGTTCCATCTTCTTCCAGAACAGCAACAACAGCGTCCGGGTCACCGATGAATTCATGCGGGCGGTCCTGGAAGACGGCGAATGGCGGATCCACGCCGTCACCGATCCGAACAAGGTGGTCGAGACCTACCGGGCCCGCGACCTGATGAGCCGGATTTCCGATGCGGCTTGGATCTGCGGCGATCCGGGGCTCCAGTATGACTCGATGATCAACGACTGGCACACCTGCCCGGAGACGGACCGCATTTACGCCAGCAACCCGTGCAGCGAGTACATGTTCCTCGACGATTCGGCCTGTAACCTGGCGTCCCTCAACCTGATGCGGTTCCGCAACGCGGAGGGAGGCTTCGACGTCGAGGAGTACCTCCACGCCGTCCGGGTCATGATCACGGCCCAGGAGATCATTGTGGACCGGGCCAGCTATCCGTCGCCCTCCATCGCCCAAAACAGTCACGACTACCGCCCCCTGGGGCTGGGCTACGCCAACCTGGGCGCGCTCCTGATGGCCCAGGGCATCGCTTACGACAGCCCGGCGGGCCGGGCCTGGGGCGGCGCCCTGGCCTCCGTCATGACGGGCGAGGCCTACCGGATGTCGGCCGAGACGGCCGGCCACAAGGGGCCGTTCGCCGGGTATGCCCAAAACGAAAAATCCATGCTCCGCGTGATGCGCAAGCACCAGGCCGCTGTGGAAGATGTAGAGCACGATTACCTGCCGGCCGATCTCTCGGCCGCCGCCCGCAGGGTGTGGAGCGAGGCGGTCAACCTGGGCGAGCAGAACGGCTACCGCAACGCGCAGGCCACCGTCATCGCCCCCACGGGCACCATCGCCTTCCTGATGGATTGCGACACGACGGGAATCGAGCCCGACATCGCCCTCATCAAGTACAAGAATCTGGTGGGCGGCGGGCAGTTCACGATCGTCAACCAAACGGTGCCCGAGGCCCTGCGGAAGCTGGGGTACTCGGAAGAGCAGACCAACCGGATCGTGGGATACATCGACGAAAACGACACCATCGAGGGCGCGCCCGAGCTGAAGGAGGAGCACCTGCCCGTCTTCGACTGCGCCTTCAAGCCCGCCAAGGGCGTCCGCACCATTCACTACATGGGTCACGTCCGGATGATGGCGGCCGTTCAACCCTTCATTTCCGGCGCCATCAGCAAGACGGTCAACATGCCAAGCGAGGCCACGTCGGAGGAGATCGCCCGGACGTACATCGACTCCTGGAAGCTTGGACTCAAGGCCGTCGCCATCTACCGGGACGGATGCAAGCGCACCCAGCCGCTGAACACATCCCGGGACGGGGGCAAGGGGGCGGAGGGGGAAGGCCGACAACCGGCGGCCGAGACCCTGGAAACACGCGACCCGGTGCGCCGCCGCCTGCCCGACGAGCGGATGTCCCACACCCACAAGTTCAGCGTCGGAGGCCATGAGGGCTATATCCATGCGGGGATGTACGGTGACGGACAGCCCGGTGAGCTCTTCATCACCATGGCCAAAGAGGGCTCCGTCATCTCGGGCCTGATGGACACCATCGCTACGCTCACGTCCATCGCGCTCCAATACGGCGTCCCGATTAGTGTCTTGGTGGACAAGTTCAGCCACACCCGGTTCGAGCCCTCCGGCTACACGACCAACCCGGAGATCCGGTACGCGAAGAGCCTGATGGATTACATCTTCCAGTGGCTGGGGATGAAGTTCCCCGAAGAAGTCGGCGCCAAAGGGGACGGGGCGCCGAAGGCATCCGCCGAAGCAGTCGCCCCCCGGGAAGAGGACCTGACGAAAGACCAGGCCGCCATCCTGGATGAGGCCGAAAAGGCGATCTTCCAGGCCCAGTCGGACGCACCGCCCTGTCACTCGTGCGGAAACACGATGGTCCGGAGCGGCTCCTGCTACCGCTGCCTCAACTGCGGCGAAACCAGCGGGTGCGGTTAGGCCGCGATTCACATAGAGACTTCCACGCGGCTGCGGTGTCAGCCGCGCAGTTCATCCTCTGACCGCCCACAGGGGGCCGGTGCGGGAGTGGAATGACTCCCGCCCGGCCCCTTCTTTCGTGCGAAGGCTTGAAACACGGTGAGTTCGTCCGATCATCAGGGGTCTGGACCGCTTCAGTGGTGAGAAATTCAGGCCAATCCCCTTCATTGCTCGCCAAAAAGAGAGCCAAACCTGCCGCTGGTGGCGCCTACCCGTTATGGGACGGTTGCGTGAAGGGATGTTGCTGTCTTGGTCCGGACCTCCCGCCCAAGACGCCCGCGGAGAGGGGCGAGCGGGAATCCGATTGAATTGAGGAATTCGAAGTCATTGTAAAAGGTGCGGCGGGTTCTCCGGAGCGAAGATCGCCAATCCGGACCTTCTCCTGCGCCCGGGGATGAGCGGCAACGCCAAGGTCATCGCCGGAAGACGGCGCCTCGGGGAGCTGCTTCTGAGAAGGATCGCCCGCTCCGTAAGGGTCGAGTTCTGGTCCTGGTATTAACCTGGTGGGTCAAAACCGATTGCGCCGCGGTCCGGCGGACCGCCGAAAGGGCCGCTGATCTTCACAACGGGGCGGCATCGCCGAACCCCCGCGGGGCGCGGGGCCGGGTCCCCGTAGGGGTCGGGTGCCCGCATCGGGTCACCGGCTGCCCCCTTCGCCATCGGGCCGATCGCCGCATTCCGCCACGACCCGCAGGAAATCATCCTTTCTGATCGGCTTTTGCAAGACCCAGTCCACGCCGCGCCGGGCGGTCTCGTCCTCGTCGAACTCCGCTCCCCAGCCGGTCACCAGGACCACCTGGATGTCCGGATTGATCTTCTTCACATTTTGGGCGACCTCCCAGCCTGTCATCTCCGGCATGCTCAGGTCGGTGGACACCAGGTCGAACCTTTCCGCCTCCACCCTGGCCAGTCCTTCACGGGGGTCGGTGGCGTTTTCCACGTGGTGTCCTTCGCTCTGAAGAATCTTGGTGAAGATGTCGACGAAATCGGCCTCGTCATCAATGAGGAGAATTCGGCGGGAGACCGAAGCCTCCGCTTCCGGGGCGCCTTCCTCTTCGGACGGCCGCTCCACGGCGCGGAAGCTGAGTCGCACGGAAGTTCCGGCGCCCGGCGCGCT
Organism: Nitrospinota bacterium; assembly: GCA_030740135.1. The sequence continues at coordinate 723 of JASLXW010000042.1, read as the reverse complement.
GTCGAGGATGATCTCGCCTCCGTAGCGTTTCACAATGGCGTAGACCATGCTGAGCCCCAGTCCGCTTCCCCGCGACCCCTTGGTGGTGAAGAAGGGCTCGAAGGCCCGGTCCCGATCCTGGGGCGTCATCCCTTTCCCGGTGTCCGAGACGGAGACGACGACCCGGTCTCGGACATTTTCGGTGGACAGGGTGATCCGCCCGCCGTCCGGCATGGCGTCGAGGGCGTTGTAAACCAGGTTGATGAGGATTTCGTGGAGCTCCGACTCTTCTCCCTGGATGACGTCCCGCTTTGCCCGCGGCCGGACGATCGCCTCCACCCGGACGCCGTTCTTCTCGGCCTCGTCCTTCCAACGGGGGCGGGTCATTTCGACGATATTGGTCTGCCCCCTTGATCTTGTTCCAGTCTGATTGCGATTTTCCTGGCACACTTACCCATCAGAGGGAGGAGTTGGCCATGAAGAAGAAGCGCTTTACGGAGGAACAGATTACGTTCGCTTTGCGGCAGGCGGAGTCGGGGACGTCGGTGGAGGAGGTGATCCGCAGGCTGGGGGTCAGCGAGGCGACGTTCTACCGGTGGAAGAAGAAGTATGCGGGTCTGGGCGTAGCCGAGGTGAGGCGTCTGAAGCAACTGGAGGAGGAGAACCGTAAGCTCAAGCAGCTGGTGGCGGACCTCAGCCTGGACAAGCGGATGCTGCAGGACGTTTTATCAAAAAAGTGGTGAG
>JASLXW010000429.1 GCA_030740135.1 Nitrospinota bacterium | reverse complement strand
CATTCTTTGTTTCACCTTCTCACCCGGCTCGCGCGCGCCCCGGGCGATTGTGCGGATTGAAAGCGCCGAGGACACTCCGTGTTTTACTCCAGCCTGCCGCTGTTTTTCTGATAAAGCGTCCGGTAGGCCGTAATCTTTGCGTCCGTCTCATCCGCTCTTCCCGCTTTATGCGCGGCCAAGGCCTCGCGAAGCATTGACTCCATTCGGTTCAGCGTCGGCAGGAGACCCTTGTCCTGCACATCCCATTTGTGGGCCTGGAGCTCGTCGATGACGGTCCGCAGCAGGGTCGTGACGAGATGGGGCTTCTTTCGCTGTTTCAAAAACTCGTACGTCGAGAGGAAGAAGCCGAACTCCTCCAACTCGGGGGCCAACGTGTGGATGGACGTTTCGTAAGACTCCACACCATCGCCGATCGCCTCGACGTAGGCGGTCAGGTCGTCAATCTCCTTCGGCGCGAGGCCGAGATTGAACTTCCCGTTGAACCATTCGTTTACGGCCCGAAGGGTCGGCAGGCTTCCGTCATGAAAATACGGCTGTGTGAACCCGGCCGAAAGAAGGGTCGGCGTATCGAACGCGCCGTCGTGCGAGTATTTGTCGAATCCCCCTTTGGCGCTGCCGATGTTGTGCTGTTTGTGGTCGACAAAGAGGGCGGACGGGATGTGGAAGGTCGCGCAGCTCTTGCCCCCCATCATCTGCGGAAACTTGCGATGGAAGATCTTCTCGCCCCGCATCGCCGCCGCCGAGACCCTTTTGCGGCTTAATGTTCCGTCCTTGTTCAACTTGGGATTGGGCAGGAACTCGAACTCGTTCATGTAGGCCACGATGGCGTCCACAATCATGGGATCCGGCTCGGGGCCGTTGAACTCGTTGATGATGGCGTTTCGGGTGAATTCCCGCAAAGTCTGGAACCGCCCATTACGCGTGTAGGGGGCTGTGAACCGAATGCCCCGCAATTCGGGAATGTCCACCGGGCCGAACACCCCGTTGTTGGCATGCCCGGCGAGAAACGAGTTGCTCACGTCGATTCCGCCCGGGCGGCTGGAAATTCCGGGAATGAAGAACTTCGGGTTCGTGACGCCCTTGTTGTGGCAGGTGTTGCAGCTAATCCTCAGGCTTCGGGCGGGCTCCCCGAAGATCCGCGGGCTGTCGAAGTCCATGTCGCCCAGGGCAATCAGCGGTGTTTCGGATTCGTCGACCCCGCGTGCGGCCATCCCCAGAATCTGGCGGGGGCGGGGAAGCTGCTTGTTGATGTCTGCGCCCGGAGGAAGGCGCGCGGGCGGTTTCCCGGTCTTCACATACGTTGGACTGGAGACGGGCCTGGGGGCCAATCTTCGCTCAGGTCCGGCGGTGAACTTTGAAAAATTCTCCTCGAAGTATGCGGCGATGGGGGAAAGAGACGCCCGGATGCCGCTTACGTCCATGGGCCTGGCCCCCACCTTGAGAACGCCCGGCGTGCCCAACCTCGAGAATGCGTCGAGCCAGCTTACCTGCATGTCTTTCCAGGCGGCGGGATCGTAGTAGGGCAGGGTGTCGGAAAACGCCTTGAAGATCTTGCGGGCCTCTCGTAGCAGAGGGTCCACCTCCCGCCGGCCGGCGGCCGGTCCAACCCTTCGGATCACACGGACGAGCAGGGAAGACAACGCCCGGGTGGAAAAGGTGAAGGTCATCCGGCGGCCACCCTGTCGGGCTCTTCATCATCCTTGGCGGCGGGTTCCGCGATCTTTCGGGCGTCCTCGATTTGAAAACGAAACCGCTTCGCGGCGTCGGGGTCGAGCCTTTCGATGGATCTCGCAAGGATCTGCATATCACCCCAGACCGCGGACCAGATGACAGGTCTCAGGTTCAAAAGAAAGGCGGAGCGGCGGTAGGCCGCGGCTGCGGGATGAAGTTTTTCCGGCGGGACGATATCGGCCCGGGCCGGCGCCGGCCTCTGGAGCTGAAGGCCTCAGATGAACAGGCAGAGTCCGGCCGCCATTGCCGTTTTCAGGCCTCGGGCCCGTCCGTGGTCCAATTTATTTCCAGTCATCGTCCGTAGACTCCACTCAACCGGCCGCCGAGACGAAAATCTCCTCGGAGACCTCAAGGCCAAGGGTGTGCTCGCTCTCGCCGACCTGAATTCGCAAGGGCCCGTTGAAGGGCAGCCTTTCCAATACGGTGATTTCAACGCCGGGCAGCAGGCCCATTGCGGACAAATACCGCAAGATTTCCGGGTTTCGATCCCTGACGCGGATCACCAGGAGACTTTCGCCGGGCGCCGCGTTGAGCAGGTTTGTCCCTTCGGTCACCATCTTGCCGTCCAGCGAGGGAATGGGATCTCCATGGGGGTCGCGCGTGGGACGGCCGAGCTTCTCGAACAGCACGGCCTCCAGATCTTCGGACAGGGCGTGTTCGAGCTCTTCGGCCTCCGCGTGAACCTGATCCCACGTCAGCCCGACGACTTCCGACAGGTAGAGTTCGATCAGACGGTGATGACGAAGGACCTCCAGGGCGACCTTCTCGCCTCGTTCCGACAACGTCGCCCCTTGATAGGGGGCGTAATCCACGAGCTTCATGCCGTGGAGCTTTTTCAACATGCTGGTGACGGACGCCGACGAAACCTCCAGGGCCTCGGCAATCAGATTTGTGGAGACCTGGCCCCGCTCCTTCTGGAGGGTCCAGATAGTCTTGAGATAGTTTTCAAGATGTTTCGAAAGCATCGGTCACCATCCCTAAATAAATTATTTTGATAAGACTAAAAAAAGTTTAAGCTGATCGTTTGATTTTGTCAAGCGGCAAAAAAATCTCGTGTTTCGCACAGGCGATCGCGCCGGCGGCGTCCATGGCGAGAGTTTTCTTCGTCGGGCGACCGCGCGTTGGAGGAAAATGAGGGTGAGGATTGCGGCAAGACCCAACCAAGGTGTATACCAAGGTCTTCTAGATTTAATGGGCGAAAAGCCCGCGATGTCCGGATTTCTTCGCTCCGGTGGCGGGTTGCGGGTCTTCCACGAGGAGGGCGCCGACGCTTTGCGTGAACCCCCGTGCGGGCGGGGACGCCCTGTCCGGCCCGCGCGTTCTTGCCGCGGAGAGGGGACCCGGTCCGTGCGGGCTATCGAGCGATTCAATATGGAGAACAGGCGTGATCCTGGACGGAAAAACCGCAATCATCACCGGGCCCGCATCGGGGATCGGCGCGGCGACTGCCGTTCGATTTTCCCGGGAGGGGGCCAATCTGACGCTTGTGGACCTCGATGAGGCCGGCCTCCGCCGGATAGAAGCCGAATGTCGCAAGGGCGGGGCCGGCGTTCTCACCATTGCCGGCGACGCCGCCGACCTCACGGTCATGGACGAGGCTGTTCAAAGAACGGTCGAAACCTTCGGCGGGATCGACATCCTGGTCAACAATATGATCTACCGCGTGTACAAGCCCTTTTCTGAGGTGGGGCCGGAGGAATTCCGGCGGAGTCTGGAGGTCAACGTCGCCGGTTACTTTTTCCTGACCCAGAAGGTTCTCCCGCAGATGTTGCGCCGGGGAGGAGGAAGCATTGTGAACCTGTCCTCCGTCTTCGGATACGTGGGCTGCCGGGACCTCGCGCCGTATTGCGTCACCAAAGGGGCCGTCGTCAACATGACCCG
>JASLXW010000428.1 GCA_030740135.1 Nitrospinota bacterium | reverse complement strand
GAGATACCGCTCCGGCTTCATATGGCCCAGCAGCTCTTTTCGCAACTCCGTAAAGGCCGCCCGGATCTTCCCGCTGACCTCGATCTTTCTCCGGAAAAATTCCTTGTCCGCGATGAGGACGCGTTCATCCTCCGTGAACCGGGCGGGCTCGCTCACAATGTCGTCCTTTTCGGTTGGCGCCATTGCGCGTCGGGATTCCGCGTTCACTGACCGCGTGTCCCGGTTGGACGGACGGGGTGCGTTGGAGCCGCGCAAAGGCGAGCCGACGGCCGTTCAACGGCCGAGGTGATACGTCTTTCCCTGTTCGAGCCAGCGGACCCTGGGCTCCCCCAGGGCGTGGACCTGTTTTAGAAGGGTCTCCAGGTGGGCCGGCTTGGCGTGATACAGAAAAACCGGAATCTCGGGCGGCATCTTCCGGAGCTCCGCTTGGAGCAGGGCGGGCGTCAGATGGCCGGACATACGGGCGACTTCCCCCAGCTCATCCGGAAAGGAGGTTTCGGTGATGATGCACCGAAGCCCGTCCCCGGCGGCTTCCCAGATGGCCTCCGTCGGTCCGGTGTCGGCCGTGAAGAGGAGACCGCCTTCCGGCCCTCGGAGGATGAACCCGGCGGTCGGGACCGAATGGTTGACCGGGTAGGGGGTGACGTCGATCGCCCCGACGGCTTCGGAGAGGCGGAAGGTTTCGCCGGGGGCGATCCGCCGGAGCTCGAGCACCGGCGATCCGCTGAATGCGCCCGCGACCAGATTCGGCCAGAGCTTGTCGTTGAACAGGTGAGACTCCAGGGCCTCCGCCGTCTCGTCCAGGCACCATACGCGGAGGGGTTCCGCGCGTTGCCCGAAGGTGTTGTCCAGCAGGGAGCACAGGTCCGCCACGTGATCGATGTGGGCGTGAGAGAGCAGGACGTCCCCGATGGCGGATTGCGCGTCGAGCGAGAGCGCGGCGGCCGCCGAGCCGGCGTCCAGGAGGAGGGTCTCATTCAGCAGGAAGGAGGTCGGCAGGCACCGATCGGTCGTGCCGCCATAGGAACCCAGGATCGTCAGTCGGATAGGGTTTCTCCATCAGAAAAAAAGGAGACCCCGTAAAAAGGAGGTCTCCTTCGTGAACATCCGCGGGCGTGACCGACGTTGAATCCTTCGGCCGGGGTCCTCAGGGGTGTGCGTGGGACACCTCTTGTCCGGAGGCGGCCTGAATGGCCTCCACAATCTTCACGTAACCCGTGCAGCGGCAGATGTTGCCCCCCAGGCCCTCGCGAATTTCCGCTTCCGTGGGCTTGGGATTCTCATCCAGAAAGGCCTTGGTCGTCATGATGAACCCCGGCGTGCAATAGCCGCACTGAAGGGCGCCGTAATTCACATACGCCTCCTGGATGGGGTGCAGGCCGCCTTCGTCGCCGCGCAACCCCTCGACGGTCGTCACCTCGGAGTCCTCTTGCACCTGAACGGCCAGCATGATGCAGGACTTGACGTTGTGGCCGTCCAGGAGGACGGTGCAGCACCCGCAGACCCCGGATTCGCACCCGCGCTTTGTCCCGGTCAGTCCCAAGTCGTCCCGGATGGCTTCGACCAGCAGGCGACGGGGCTCGACCGCGATTTCGTGCTCCTCACCGTTGACGCGAAGCGTAATCAGTCGTTTTTTCACGTCCCCATCCTTCCTTATCCGCGGGCGCGCTCGAGCGCCCGCATCGCTGTTCTCCTGACAATAACCTTGATGATCTCCCGCCGGTAATCCGCGGAGCCCCGAAAATCATCCAGCGGCGTGATCTCCTCAGAAGCGGCCAGCCCCGCTTTGGCGAAAACCTCCTCCGTCGCCGGCTGGCCCTTCAGTGCTTCTTCCGCCGCCCGGGCCCGGACCGGAACCGCGGTGGAGGCCCCCAACGAGATCCGGGCGTCGGTGCACGTTCCGTCCTTGTCCAGGGTCAGGACCATCCCAACGCCCAGAAGCGGCCGGTCTTCGGCCGGGGTGGTGGTGAACCGGGTGTAGACGCCCACGGAATCCGCCGACAGGGCCGGGATCCGGATTTCCGTCAGCACTTCCCCCGGCGCCAGGGAGGTCTCGTAGTAGTCGACGAAGAGTTCTTCCAGCGGAATTTCGCGCTCCTGATCCCCGCGCACGGCCGCAACGGTCGCGTCCATGGCCAGAAAGCAGGCCGGCGGGTCGGAGGCCGGATCGTTATGGACCAAGTTTCCGCCGATGGTCGCCATGTTTCGGATTTGCGGGTTGGCCACGCGGCGGGCCATTTCGGTGATCATGGGAAATTGCGCCGCGATTTCCGGGTGATGCTCGATGCTCCGGTGTTTCGTGCGTGCGCCGATCCGCAGGTCGCCGCCGTCGAACCGGATGTAATCCAGGCCGTCGACGGCGCCCAAGCTCACCACGTGCGTCGGGCTGAAAATCCGCTGGCGCATGAGGAGAAGGAGCGAGGTTCCCGAGGCCATGATCTTTGCCCCCTCGCCGTTCTCCGCGACCATTTGCCCGGCCTCGGCCACGCTTGTCGGCTCCAGCCACTCGAAGTTTCTCACTTCGAATTCTCCCTCTTGGTTAAAGAGCGCCGGTCTTACGGCAGTTCCACACCGGTTCCGTAAAGCCCCCTTCGAACTTCGCCCGAGGATTGCCAGCCCTCGATGTAATCCGCCAGATTGATCTCGTCCACGCCCGGCACGGAGATCTCGTCCGGGTAGTTGGATTTCCGGGTCGCGTCGATTCCCACCTTGGTGACCAGGTGGGAGCCTCCCGCCGGGTCGTAGGAGGCCGGGTCCAGCGGCGATCCCTTCGCGTAGGGGACCATGAAGATGTCGCGGTCTCCCCGCACCCGGTTCCCGATGGCGTGCAGGACCTCGGTGTCGTCGGTGATGTCCACGTCATGGTCCACGACGATGGCGAACTTCAGGAACGGGTCGGCCACGAAGGCCGCCATGGCCGCCTGCTTGGCCTCGCCTTCGATCATCGTTTCAATGGCGATGTAGCAGATGAAACGAAAGCGGCCCGCCCGGGGCATGTGAACCGCCTTCACGGTCGGACAGGCGATCTTCACCGTGTCCTCGATGAACGTCGATCGGATGAGCCCGGAAAGAAGCAGGTTGTCGGGATGGCCGACGAAGGCGTTCTGATACAGCGGGTCCTTCCGGTGGGTGATGGCCTTGACCTTGACCACCGGGTTCATCCGCATGGGGCCGTACGTCCCGGGATATTCGCCGAAGGGGGCCTCTTCCTCGCGGATGTGCGGAAGGATCTCGCACTCCAGGACGATTTCCGCGTCGGCCGGGACTTCCAGGGGAATGGTCTCGCACTTCACCATCTGGACGGGCCGCTCCAGAATGCCTCCGGCGATGTGGAGCTCGTCCGTCTCCAGCGGCGTGAAGCTCAGCGTCCCCAGAAAGAATGCGGGATGGTGGCCGAGGATGACCGCCATCGGGCAGGGGAGCCCCCGCTTCTCATACGTTTTCCAGATGTAGTTGCCGTGGGCCGTCTCCGAGATTTGGATGCCGAAACTGTTGCGGTCCTTCACCATCAGGCGGTAGATGCCGATGTTGTTGACGCCCGTATCCGGGTCCCGCATCAGGTCCAGACCCGCCGTGATGTACTTGCCGGCGTCTCTTTCGTGGTAGGTGCAGAT
>JASLXW010000427.1 GCA_030740135.1 Nitrospinota bacterium | reverse complement strand
ACGCCGAATATCCTTCAAGTCGGCTTGGTAGACATTTCAGAAAATCCTGTTTGCCTTGATATGAATGAATGTTGAAGGATACGTCTCCCCCGATGATCCTTGGTATTAGATGATAAAGCGCCTGTTCGGTCGAGATCTCTTCAACCAGAAACTCGATGTGCATCTTCGCCTATGCAGTCTTCTTTCTCACGCGTGGGCCAGACACCCTTCTTCTTTGAGGACGAGCCTTTGAATCTTTTGGCCCACCGGAACGGGTGAGAGGATCTCCGACCTCGTAGTAACCTTCTATCCAGAGATTTCCCAATTTCGCGCCGTGTTCCATGAACTCATTGATCCCCTGCATGTCGGCGGCGCGCCTGGCCTGGGTATATCCTTCTGAATCCCGGTAGAGCACCCAGAGCTCTTCCGGTTTCAAGGCATCGACGAAAAAAGGCGAATGAGTCGTCACCATATACTGCGCATGCACCGACGCGTTACGACACTCTTCCGCGAGTTCAGGCAACAGTCGAGGGTGAAGGTGATTTTCCGGTTCCTCTGTTCCCACAAGCTGCGGAGGTTCCGGGTCATAGAGGATTGTCAGATAAGCCAACATCTTCAGCGTTCCATCGGATGCGAATTTTGCCAGCACGGGCTCTTCAAATGGAGCATCCTTGATGTGCAACAAGAGTCGCCCATCCGCCATGATGTCGGCGTCCACTTTCTCCAATTGCGGGACCCGCCGCGACAACGTACTGAGGATCTGCTCCAGTCGGTCCGGATGCTGTTCCTTAAGAAACTGAATCACGTTCGGAAGATTGTCGCCGGTTGCTGAGAGACGCTCCTGGGGTCCCGCCTCGGGGATGGCCCGTGTATTGTCGGCAGATAAATAAGAAAGATACCAACCCGTAATGAATCGCCGAAGGGCGCTGACACGGGGATGACGGGTCAATTGTCCCAACGTATTAACGGCGAGCATTTCCGAAGAATCGAGTCTCTCATCAATCCGCTCATCTTCCAGATCGGGCATATCACCGGTCACAACCTGTCCCGCACCTTCCTTGAAATTCAAAAATCTAAAAGGTCTACCCCTTTGCCCTCGCTTCCACTGTAGCCATTCCTCTTCTACAAAGGGTCCCCTCGGCTGTTCGCTGATGGCCAGGTGATAGGTGATCAGGGGGGTGTTAGGTTTTTCTCTGTACTTCAATTCGATGACAATCGGGCCCGTTGAACCCCGGCTCCGAAGTTCCTTGAATCGTCCGCGCCTGTCCCAGGCTTTCCGAAGACCGGATGAAAAGCATTCCGAGAGGAAGGCAAATAAATCGAAAATTGTGGATTTCCCACTTCCGTTCGGACCCAGAAATACGGTCAATGGGGTTATATTCTTGATCTCAAGATCGCGTAAAGCGCGATAGTTCTTAACCCGCAAGTACTCAATACGGGGAATTGTCTTCTCGGGGGGAAATTTCAGGTTCATCGGATCTTTTCGCAGTCCTTAATCTCAATGGCCACCGGCGTCAAAGATTTTTTACGCCGCAATGTAATCGCGAACATCCTCAACGACCCCTGCGCGAGCGGCATTCCCCCACGGATTCGAGGGGATGAGCCGTCGTCTTCTTCTCGACGTATTCCTCCCCACAGTTCTCGCAAACCCTCGTCAAAACAGGGTCGCTCACAACTGCGGTCCGACCGCGTTCCAGTGTCACCATCGCGTTTTCCTCGGAGTCTCCCCCTTTTTGGGAATCACGCACTTCGTGGCTTTCTTATTCCATCGTCATCATGCAGGGACATGACCCCGAACGTCAAATGGTTCCGATGCCTTCAATCCATGCGTCTTTTCTCTCGGGCAAGGGTCGGCGACACGCCATCGGCCATCACCAGGCGACAGGAGGGAGCGTTTCGTAGTAAAATCCCGCTCGACCCTCAGCGCATCGGAACGCCCGATGCGGCGCCCTGGATGGCGCGCCGTGCGGGGATTTGCGGAATCGGCCCGGAAAGCCTTCAGGAGGACGGAATGGACCTAACAGGCATCGATACCGTTTTGACGGAGGGGCGGACGTTTGAGCCGCCCAAGGAATTTGCTGAAAACGCCCACGTCAAATCCATCGAGGAATACCGAACACTCCACGACGAGGCGGTCAACTCCCCCGAGACGTTCTGGGGCCGGTACGCGGAAGAGCTCCACTGGTTCAAAAAGTGGGACAAGGTCCTGGAATGGGAAGAACCCTTCGCGAAGTGGTTCGTCGGGGGGCAGACCAACATTTCCTACAACTGCCTGGACCGGCACCTGGACACCCACCGCCGGGACAAGCCCGCCCTCGTCTGGGAAGGCGAGCCGGGCGACAGCCGCACCCTCACCTACGCCGAGCTCCACAAAGAGGTCTGCAAGTTCGCCAACGCCCTCAAGGGGTTGGGCATCGGAAAGGGCGACCGGGTCTGCATCTACATGCCCCAGACGCCGGAATCCGCCGTCGCCATGCTGGCCTGCGCCCGCATCGGCGCGCCGCACACCGTCGTCTTCGCGGGCTTCAGCGCCCCCTCTTTGAGAGACCGCATCAACGACGCCGAGGCCAAAGCCGTTCTCACGGCGGACGCCGGCTGGCGGCGCGGAAAAGAGGTGCCCCTGAAGGCGAACACCGACGACGCGGTCAAGGACTGCCCCTGCGTGGAGCACGTCGTTGTCCTCAAGCGCGTCGGGAACGACATCAATTTTCAACAGGGCCGGGACCACTGGTACCACGACCTGATGGAATCCGCCTCGGAAGACTGCCCCGCCGAGCCGCTCGACGCCGAGCATCCTCTCTACATCCTCTACACCAGCGGGACGACCGGAAATCCCAAGGGCATCCTCCACACCACGGGCGGCTACATGGTGGGGACGTACCTGACGTGCAAGTGGGTCTTCGACCTCAAGGACGAGGACGTTTACTGGTGCACAGCGGACATCGGCTGGGTGACCGGGCACAGCTACATCGTGTACGGCCCCCTCGCCAACGGCGCGACGAGCGTCATGTACGAGGGCGCACCCAACCACCCGGACCCGGGCCGGTTCTGGGCCATCGTCGAGAAATTCAAGGTCAACACCTTCTACACCGCCCCGACGGCCATCCGCGCCTTCATCAAGTGGGGCGACGAGTGGCCGGGCAAGCACGACCTCTCGAGCCTGCGTCTTCTCGGAACGGTGGGCGAGCCCATCAACCCGGAGGTCTGGATCTGGTACCGCAAGACCATCGGCGCCGACCGCTGTCCCATCGTGGACACCTGGTGGCAGACCGAAACCGGGATGATCCTGATCACGCCCCTTCCGGGCGCGACGGCCACCAAGCCCGGCTCGGCCACCCTGCCCTTTCCGGGCGTCGTGCCGGACATCGTGACGAAGAGCGGGAAATCGGTGGGTCCGGAAGGAGGCGGGCTCCTGGTCCTCAAGCGGCCCTGGCCCGCGATGCTGCGCACCATTTACGGAGACCCGGAGCGCTACAGGGAAACCTACTGGTCGGACATCCCCGGCGTCTACTTCACGGGGGACGGCGCCCGGTGCGACAAAGACGGATATTTCTGGATCATGGGCCGGGTGGACGACGTCATCAACATCTCCGGCCACCGCCTGGGCACGATGGAGGTGGAAAGCGCCCTGGTCTCGCACCCCGATGTCGCCGAAGCGGCC
>JASLXW010000426.1 GCA_030740135.1 Nitrospinota bacterium | reverse complement strand
AATAAAGGATGAAGATGACGCTGAGGAATTGGAGGCATTTGTAAAATTCACACTTGATGGGAGCGAAATTGCGCGTATACCTTCGTCTATAAATTTCCAAGGCAAACTTAGTACGCGTTCAATTGTTGTAATACAAGGTCTAGTTGTCCCAGCTCCTGGAGTACTGAAAGCCTCTCTGCAATTGGATGAGAGGGAGATTGGTTCATGGGAAGTACGTATTGATCGTATAGGCGCCTCACAACCCAGCTTAATTCCAGACTCGAGCAACTCTTAAATCAACTCCTTTGCTATAGGTCAAATTGTGAACTCCACCTTCTTCGGAAGTGTAATGCTGCCTTGAGGCTTTACGGCCTAACTGACACCCACCCACCCCTAACCCCCCTCCAACAACTCCTCGCAGTACGGGGCGCGGGTCATGTAGACGGGCTCGCCGTCGGTGACGAGGATGTGGTCCTCGATCCGGACGCCGGCGCCGCCGGGGACGCCGGGGACGAAGATGAGGGGCTCGACGGCGAAGGTCATCCCGGGCTCGAACTTCACGCTCTCGGCCCCGGGCATCACTTCGCCGATGTAGGGCGGCTCGTTCGGGGAGATGCCGCAGCCGTGGCCGATGAAGAGTTTGATGAAGTTCTCTTCGAGTCCGGCCGAGCGGGCGATTTCGAGAAATTCCGCGGCCGCGTCCTCGTTGGTGCAGCCGGGGCGCATTTTGGCGATCCCGGCCTTCAGGGATTTGTAGACGGTGGTGTAGACCTTCCGCTGGACGGGATGGGGGGGGCCGCCGGCGAGGGTGGTCCGGCCGCAGTCGCCGAAGTAGCCGTTCCAGCAGGCGCCGATGTCGATGAATACGATGTCCCCGTTCCGGATGATCTTGTCGGTGGGGAAGCGGGTGGGGGGGGCCATGTGCTCGCCCGAGGCGACGAAGGGGGAGGCGAGGTGGGCGAACTCGCCGGCGTGGGTGAAGAGGGTTTTCATGGCCTCGCCGGCGACGTCGAACTCCCGGACGCCGGGGCGGACGGCCTCGAGGGCGGTCTGGGTGACGGCGTCGGCGACGGCGCAGGCCTGGTGGAGGCAGGCGACCTCGTCCGGGGTCTTCCGGACCCGGCTCATGTACATGAACCGCTCGCCGTCAACGAACTCCGCCTCGGGCAGGTATTTGTCGAGCATGGCGCGCTGGGTGAAGGTGTGGCCGTCGAGGCCGATTCTCCCCCCCGCCACCCCCCATTTTTTCATCCGGGGGGCGATCCCGTCCCGCACGGCGTTCTCGACCAGGCCGGGCTCTTCCAGGATTCCGATGGGGATGTAGTCCTCGATCCAGGGCATGCACTCTTCGATGCGGTGCGACTCGCCCGAGGAGGCGAGCAGGGTGGGCGGGTTGTCCTGGGTGAGGAGGACGCCGAAGGTGGTCGAGGAGCGGTACTGGATCATGATGACGCGGGCGCTGGTGAGGTAGCGGACGTTCTCGTCCTTCCAGAGGATGAGGGCGTCGATGCCCTCCGCCTTCATGGCGGCCTGGGTTTTCTCCACCCGCTCCCGGCGCATGCGGGCGAAATCGATCCGCTGCTCCCAGTCCACCATCATCCCGCCGCGCGCCCACGTGGGGTAGTCCGCCATCCGTCCGCCCTCCTCGTTGCAGTTTTATGCCGACTTTTTTGTACGCTCAAGTGGATGCGTAGTCGTGCAGAAACGCGGTTACCCACTTCTCGTAGATGTTCACGCCGTCCAGCGTGAAGTACTCGTTGTCCTGGTGCTCGTTTCCCATCCGGCCCAGCCCGGCCGAGACGACGGGAAGATGGAGCGGCGAGCCGGCCATCATCCCGAGCGGGCAGGAAGCGAAATAGATCGGCCAGACCACGGTCCCCTTGGCCCCCATCTGCTCTCCGGTCCGGATGGCCGACTGAACGACGGGTGAGTCGAAGGGTACCGTGGAGGCGTTCCAGCCGCTTCGCGCGCCGCCCATCTCCTGCCGCTTGATCTCCACCTCGGGGAAGCCGTGCTTGTCCAGGTGCCTTCTGAGCTTCCGGACGATGTCCTCCGTTTCCATGTCGGGGAAAAGCCTGATGTCCATCTTGGCCAGCACCCTGTGGGGCAGGCCGGTCTTGACCATCGGGCCGGTATAGCCGCCGACGATCCCGTCGATGTTGATGAGCGGACCCCACAGGTAGTTGTCAACCAATTCTTCAAAGGATTTGCCCCGCTTCCATTTCTTCACCCCGAGCTTCTGCTTCATGACCTCGGGGTCCGCCCGCCCCGAGTTGGCCTTGACCTTTTCGATGAGCTCCCGCTCCTCCTCGTTGGGGGGGCGGAGGTCGTCGTAAAAACCGTCGATCAGAATCTTCCCGTCCGCGTCCCGCAGGGTGGCCATCGCCTGTACCAGTCTCCAGGCGGGCGCGTCCACGAGGGCGTCTTCGGCCGAGAAGAGCGGGCCCCGCGCCGGTCCGCCCCACTCCCCCCCTTTCACCTCGAGTTCAATCGGGATGATCCCCCGGTAGCCGAGGTACATGTTGTGCACATTGTTCTCGTCCGAGCCCGGGTTGACGTAGTAGGCGGCGTCGGCCCGGCTGAGGTCCTTTTCGTAGCGCTTGAGGAATTCCGGGAAGTGGGGGCTCATGCACTCTTCCTCGCCGTCGAGGGTGAAGATGATGTTGACCGGGATGTCCCCCTCGGCCTCCTTCATGGCCCGGAGCGCGTTCATGAAAGCGATGATGGGACCCTTCTGGTTCCGCGCCCCCCGGCCCACGATCACCCTTCCGTAGTCGGGGGGAAGGTGGATCTCGGTGCCGTCGATGATATCGGCCGAGAAGGGCTCTACCTTCCATCCCTCCTCGTCCACCGGCATAACGTCATAGATGGTGTAGACGATCAGGGTCTTGGCGTCCGGGTTCTTTGAATTCACCTCCCCGTATACGACCGGCCAGCCCCCCTCGAACTCGCCGAGTTCGAACCGCTCCGCGCCCAGGTCGCGGATGGCATCGATGAGCATGTTGGCGCAGTCGAGAACCCCCTCCCCGGTGTAAGAGATACTCGGCTGGCGGATGAAGCGCTGGATGTTCGAAACGTGCTCGTCGAAATGGGCGTCGATGTAGTCATGAACTTTTCGCAAATCGGCAGACATTTCCCCTCCTTTTCCAATGGCCCCAAAGACACCCGAAAACCCCATCCCGATTATCGGGAAAAACCCGCGCCTCTTTCGGGAATTTGGTTTTTTTCCGGCTTTTGCGTCTGACCCCGGCATTCCCCATATGGTTTCTTGAATAGAAACATACTAGCCCAAATCGGCGGTTCCCGGCCACGAGTCATTTCCAGTCGGCCGGCTCCGGTCCCAAACAGCCCCTCCGCCGCTCCCGCCTGAATTCTCCCGGCAAAGTTTGAAACGGACCTTTAGTCGCCTGGTTTTTCCGATTTCGGTTTGGGGGCCATCGCGCTTAAGGCGGAAACCGCCGCGATCGTCGCCACGGCGATGAACAGGAGATGGTCAATTTTCATTCCCCGATCCAAAATCCAGCCGGTGATTCCGGGACTCAAGGAGGCGGCGAAGACCACGAAGGTGGATTCCAGGCTCCGGATGGCTCCCAGGTTCCTGGTCCCGTAAACCTCGGCCCACACCGCAGGCCTGATATTCCTTCCGGCCCCCATGCCCAGCC
>JASLXW010000425.1 GCA_030740135.1 Nitrospinota bacterium | reverse complement strand
GCCATCTGCGCAGCACGCCCATGTACGGAAAGCGCGGGAACCTCGTTCCGCTTTCCGCGGCGATCAAGAAGGTCTCGTCCGTCCCGGTCATCGCCTCGGGCGGTTTGGCCGATCCCGGGCGTCTGGAGGCGATCCTGCGAGAGGGGCGGGCGGACCTGGTGTCGATGGCCCGGCAGCTTCACGCCGAGCCGCACTGGGCCAATAAGGTCCGGGAGGGACGGCCGGACGACATCCGGCCCTGTATCCGGTGCAACGTCGGGTGTCTGGGAAGGGGGCTACAGGGCGGCCGGATTCTTTGCGACGTGAACCCCGCGGCCGGGCTCGAGTCGGAGTTCGAGATCCGGCCGGCGCCCAAGCCGAAGCGTGTGGCGGTCATCGGGGGCGGTCCCGCGGGGATGGAGGCCGCCCGGATCCTCTGCCTCAGGGGTCATCGTGTCGTGCTTTACGAAGTCCGGGACCGTTTGGGTGGGGCCTTGGCGCTCGCTTCCCGTCCGGATTTCAAGGTCGACCTCGGCGCGTTCGTGGCGTTTCAGGAGAGGTGGATCGGAAGCCTGCCGGTGGATGTGCGTTTGAACACTCGAATCGGGCCGGAGGACCTTTCCGCTTTGGGGGCGGAGGAAGTCGTCGTGGCGGCGGGGGCGGCGCCTGAAAGGCCGGCGGGGCTCAAGGGGGCCGAAGGCCCCAAGGTTAAGAACCTTTACGAGGCGCTCTTGGACGAGGCGAAAATCGGAGAGCGGGTCGTCGTGGTCGGCGGGAGCAAGGCCGGTTGTGAGACGGCCTGGCACCTGGCGCGGCGAGGCCGGGAGGTGGCCTTGCTTGCAGGAGGAGAGCGTCTGGCCCCGGATATGGAAGAAATGCACCGGCCCGGCCTGATGAAGGGATTTGAGAAAAGCGGGGTCAACTGGCGCGTTCAGGCAGAGGTGACCGAAATCGCCGATGACGGAACGGTTCGCTACCGGTTGAACGGAACCGGGCAGGAGCTCCCGGCGGATACTGTGATCCTCGCGCTGGGGGTCCGGCCCGACCGATCTCTGGGAGAGGCGCTTTCGGGGCTTGGCGTGCCGGTTCATAACATTGGGGATTGCGCAAATCCCGGCGGGCTTTTCGGGGCGGTGCACGACGGCGCGCGGGTGGGGCGGGCGATCTGAGCCGGTGAGAAAGCGGGATTCGCGCGCGGGAACTCGATGAAGCCTGCCCCGGAGCCATGTGGCTCGGAGGCTAAGCGCCGATCCGCCGGACCGCCTCGTCGGTGGTCCAGAGGCCGTTGGCGCTGTAGCGGAAGTTGATGATCGCCGCCAGATAGCCGTCCCCTTCCGGGAGCATCGCGGCGGCGGTGGCGTCCTTCACCACCGCGACCTCGAAGCCCTGCTCGAGCAGCTCGCGCAGGTGCGATTCGACGCACAGGTTCGCGGACATCCCGGCGAGGATCACCTGGTCGACGTGGTTCTTGCGAAGCTGAAGGACAAGGTCGTTCGCCTCGGGGCCGTACAACTTGTGCGGCGAGGTGACGATGGTCTTTCCGTCGTGGATGTACTTCTTGTACTGTGGCATGAAGTCCGCGCCCGACTTGTCGAACCCCGCCATGGAATAGGGGCTGGTCCGGTTGAACATGCCGATCTTGTGCATGAGCTTCTCGAGCGCGCCCTCGAACCGCCAGCCTTTGTCCGTCGGGTAGTACCTTTGTCCGTCGGGTAGTAGTAGTGGGGCGAGATCGCCACGGTGAGTCCCGCCTTCTTGGCGGCGGCGAACAGGCGGCCGATGTTCGCCACGGTGTTGTGCTCCTGGACGCTTTTGCCGACGACCTTCCACGTCACCCCTTTCGGGCTGAGGAAGTCAACCTGCGGGTCGGTCACGACGAGGGCCGTCCGCTTGAGGTCGAGCTTCATGTCCGAAGACGGAAGCGCCCCCTTGGCCGGCGGAGCGTACTTGCCGCTTGCGGCCTCCGCTCTGCCCGCTACGGCGCCCGCGGCCGCGAGGGCGGCGACGGCGGCCGCGCCCGTTTTCAGGAACCTCCGACGGTCGAGGCCGTGATCCCCGTCATGGTCGTGGTGGTTGCACATGTCGATTCCTCCCCCTTTGTGTTGAAATCTGGCGTCAATCCGCCTGTTAGTGTTTCAGACCGCCGCGCTTTTCTCGCAGACGTCTCAAAAGCGGTGATCCGGGCGAATCCGGATGCGGGTCTCAAGTGGAAAAACACGAAATGTGACCGGGAAATTCCCGCGCGATGAGCGGCTCACGCACCATAAGGATTTAGGGACGCTTGCTCGCGAGGCTTCCCTCTGTCCGCTCGGAGTTATGCCCGGGGATTTTGTGGGCAATAGCCCCGCTCGTCGGACGGGATTGGATAGATGGGGGGCGTCCTTTTGAAACCTTAGACCATCAACTTCCCGTTCTTCTGAAAGAGCCTCCCGTCCACATGGACCTCGCCCTTCTTTCTGAGGTCGCAGATCATGTCCCAGTGCAGGGCCGAGTCGTTCTTCGAGCCGCTCTCGGGATATCCCTTGCCCAGGGCCAGGTGGACCGTCCCGCCGATCTTCTCGTCGAACAGGATGTTCTTCGTGAACCGCTGGATGCCGGGGTTCAGGGCGAAGGCGAACTCGCCGACCCGCTTTGCCCCGGCGTCCATCCCGATCATCCGGCTGAGAAAGGCCTCGTTCTTCTCGGCGGAGAGCTCGACCACCTCCCCCTTCTCGAAGCGCAGCCGGACGCCGTCCACCTCCCTGCCGCCGTAGGCCGCCGGGAAGCTGTACGAAATATGGCCGTTGACCGCGCGCTCTTGGGGTCCGGTGAAGACCTCCCCGTCGGGGAAGTTGCGCTTGCCTTCGCAATTGATGAAGGGCCGCCCCGCGATGCCGAGCTCCAGATCCGTGTCCGGACCGGTGATGTTCACCTTCTTGCGTCCTTTCAGGTAGCGGATGACCTTTCGCTGGAAGACCGCGAGCTTTTTCCACTCGGCGACGGGGTCTTTCTTGTGGGCGAAGCAGGCGCGGTAGACGAAGTCGGCGTACTCCTCCAGGGACATCTCGGCGTCCTGGGCGTAGGCCTGGGTCGGCCAGAGGGTGAGGGTCCAGCGCAGGCCGTCCTTCTCGCCCCGCTCGTGCCTGGCCGCCCGCCGCATGAAGGTGTTCATGATGGGCCTTCGGGCCCGCTGCGCCATGGCCTGGCGGGCGGGATCGCTTCCCGAAAGGCGCTTGGTGTTGACCTCGGACAGGACGTTGATGAGGACGTCCACCTTCCCAATCTCGAACCGGGTGACGGGCTGGATGAACTCGAGCTGATTCTTGCGGGCGTCTTTCAGGAAGATCTCGTCCAGGCCGGGGATGCCGACCTGAACATAGGGATGGGCGCCGGCGTCGACGCACTCCCGGAAAATCTCCCGCAGGAGCGGGGCGGCCTCGCTTCCGCCGGCGATCTTGACGATGTCGCCCTTCTTCACCTCTGAAGAGTACCGGACGATGGTCCGGGCCATGCGGACGGTGCGCGGGTCGGGCATTGGGTGTCGACTCCTCGGTGTGGAGGCTTCGCGATTGATTGTAGCGGCTCGAAATCCATCGATTCGTTTGCGGGGTGTATAGGTTCAGATAGATGTGAGACATCTCCTTGGGTAGGGAGTAGAGTTCCAGGGGCCAACAGAGAGAGAG
>JASLXW010000424.1 GCA_030740135.1 Nitrospinota bacterium | reverse complement strand
GGAGGGTCGTGGGCACGAGCGGGATCGACGCCAAAGTGGGGGGCTTCGAGCCGTTCTATGCCTACCAGATCGAGACCACCATGCACGAATCGAAGGCCCTGAACATCCGCAAAGAGATACGCATGCTCCATCTGTTGCAGGAGCACAGCGGTCCTTCCGAAATCGGAAGCCTCTTCTTGTCGCCGGAATATCGGCAGCGCGGCAATGGGAGACTATTGTCTTTGTTCCGCTTTATATTCATGGCCGAGTTCCGAGAGCGGTTCGAGTCCCAAGTCATTGCCGAGATGCGCGGCGTCGTCGACGAGAATGGAGGTTCTCCGTTCTGGGAGGCCCTCGGGCGGCATTTCTTTGATGTCGATTTTCCCAGAGCGAACTATCTGAGTATGAAGGACAAGCGATTCATCGCCGAGCTCATGCCCATCCATCCCATCTATATCGACCTGCTTCCCGAGGAGGCGCAGGCCGTCATCGGCGAGGTGCATCCGAATACGCGGCCCGCGCTCCGAATGCTTCAAAAAGAAGGTTTTCAGTTCAGTGGGATGGTGGATATCTTCGAAGGCGGACCCATTATGAGCTCCCCGCTCGAGAACATCCGCACGGTGCGGGAGAGGGCGAGGACGACCGTTACGGAGATCACGAATGAGGATGTTCCGTCTGATGAGTTGCTCCTCACGAACGCGGATCCGGACTTCCGGGCATGCGTGGGGTCCATCGCTTTCGTTCCCGATGGCGGCGCTCGAATCAACAAAACGACCGCGGAGGCGCTCCTCCTGAAGGCGGGAGACGAAATGTGTTTTTCCCCGCTTCGGGCCCGGTAATCGCGCAAGATTTTTTAAGGAACTTCCCGCAAACCGCCGGAAACCGGACGGCGTAGGGGAGTCTTTTGCAATCTTCTTCCTGGCGGCGCCGATGAAAGAAAGGGCATACGAGGTCAACTTCGACGGTCTTGTCGGTCCGACCCACAACTACGCGGGTCTCTCCATGGGAAATCTGGCTTCTATGGCCTACGGGCAAACGGTCTCCCATCCCAAGGAGGCCGCTTTGCAGGGGCTTCGCAAGATGAAGCTCCTGCTCGACATGGGCTTGAAGCAGGGTGTGATTCCCCCACAAGACCGGCCGGACCTGGAAACGCTGAGGCGGTTGGGCTTTACTGGAAGCGACGCGGAAGTCCTGGAGCGCGCCCGGCGGCAGGATCCCGTCATTCTGGCGGCGTGCTGGAGCGCATCCGGCATGTGGGCGGCGAACGCGGCGACGGTCTCCCCCAGCGCGGACACCGACGATGGCAGGGTGCATATCACCCCCGCCAATCTGTTGAGCCAGTTTCATCGATCGCTCGAATCCCCGTTCACAGCCCGTTTGTTGAAGATCATCTTTCCGGATGAGACCGTCTTCGCACATCACCCGCCCCTGCCGGCTTACCTTCAATACGCGGACGAAGGGGCGGCAAACCATACACGTTTGTGCCGGACGCATGCCGAGCCCGGCGTGGAAATCTTCGTCTATGGGAAAGCGTCGAGCGACCCGCCCCAAACGGGGCCTCGCCACCACCCGGCCCGCCAGACCAAGGAGACCTCCGTCCTCATCGCCCGGATGCATCAGTTGAGCCCGGAGCGAACTGTTTTCGCCCGGAAAAACGCCGAGGCCATCGACGCCGGTGTTTTCCACAACGACGTCATCGCCGTGGGCAACACCCGGATGTTTCTCTATCACGCCCAGGCATTCACGGAAGGGGCGGCGGTCGTTGATGAATTGAAGGGCAAATTTGCGCGTTGCTCCGAGGACGAGCTCGCGCTCATCGAAATCGGCCCCAACCGACTCTCCCCCATTGAAGCGGTCGAGACCTATTTCTTCAATAGCCAGTTGGTGAGCTTGCCGGAAGGCGCGATGTGCTTGATTGCGCCGACCGAATGCGAACAGAACGAGAATGCGGGGAAGGTTCTGGAAGAGATCGTTCAAGAGGATAACCCCATTCAAACGGTGCGATTCGTGGACATTCGCCAGAGCATGCAAAATGGAGGGGGCCCCGCCTGCCTTCGACTTCGGGCGGCGCTGACTGAATCCGAAATCGCACAAATTCACCCATCAGTGCTCCTGACCGATCAACGCCATGATGAGCTGGTCGATTGGGTCGAACGGCACTATCGCGACCGTCTGCATCCCGATGACCTGGCCGACCCGAGCCTGGCGGAGGAAAACCGGAGCGCGCTCGATTAATTGACCCGAATCCTGAAACTGGGCTCCATCTACCGGTTTCAGTGACCCGCCCGAACTTTTTGTACAATCGTCCACATCGGACCCTCATTGGAACCGCCCATTTGACTGGACCGGCCCGATCGGAAAAAATAAGGTCCTGAGACAACGGCAACGTCAAACGAACCCCCTGGTCCCTTCTCTGCCCGGCGGGGGCGTCCGACCGCCGTCCCCGCAGTACGGTTCAGCCTGATTCCACGTCAAAGAGGAAACTCCATGAGCCAGTCCGTCATCGACGCGCATTCACACATCCTCGTGGCCGAGGCCGAGCGCCTGGCCGCCGAGGTGAAGCCCCGCTACCCAAGCGGTGCGGGATCGGATTTTCAGGGACCCGAATCCGCCGAGGTGAACCGGAACAAGTTTCCCACGGATTTCAAACCGGGCCTGGCGGACGTCAAGACCAAACTGGCCGACATGGACCGCATGGGGATAGACCTCTCCGTCCTGTCCGCCTCTCCGCTCACCTATCACGCCTGGGCCGAGGGCGAGGACGCCGTCCGGCTCTCCCGAATCCAGAACGAGGCCATGGCCGAGATGGCCGCGCGGCGCCCGGATCGCTTCGCCGCCCTGGCGACGATTCCCCTTCAGGACGTGGGCCTGGCAGTCGCGGAGCTCGAGTACGCCGTGGGGACCCTGGGCCACAAGGGGGTGATGATTCAGACCAATTTCGGCGGCCGAGACCTGGACCACCCGGTCTATGAGCCCTTTTACGACCGGCTGGAGGCGCTGGACGCGCCGCTGTTTTTGCATCCCCACGATACGGCGGGAAAGGAGCGATACCAGGACTATTACCTGACCAACCTCATCGGCAACCCGCTGGACACGACGATCGCCGTCGCCCGGATGCTCCTCGGGGGCGTGTTCGAGCGCCACCCGACGCTGAAGGTCTGTCTGGTTCACGCGGGCGGGCAGTATCCCTATATCCGGGGGCGGCTGGACCATGGTTACCGCGAACGCCCGGAGGCCCGAAAGCTCGCGCCCAAAGAGCCCAGCGCCTATCTGGCGCAGGTGTGGTTCGACAACATCACCCACTGGGACCCGGCGCTGAAATTTCTGATCGAGACCGTCGGAGAGGACCACGTCTACCTGGGGAGCGACTATCCGTTCGACATGGCGGATTTCGGGTGCGTCGAACAAGTGCGCCGCGTCGTCCCGGAAGGCCCGGCGCGCGACAAGATCCTGGGCGGCAACGCGGCCGGACTCCTGAAGCTGTAGACATCAGCCCGGCGCCCGGCCCCCCCCTTCCCTCAGCGCCGCGGGACCCGCTCCGGCCGTAAGACACAAGGGCAAACCCGCCCCCCGCCCGCCCATCCATAAGTCCGACACGGAGATGTCCGACATGGATTCGTTGAAGGAAACTGTCCGGCGGAAAGTCGACGAGCTCAGAGACGAGGCCGTCGGGCTCTTCCAGGAC
>JASLXW010000423.1 GCA_030740135.1 Nitrospinota bacterium | reverse complement strand
TCATCGGTGTATTCCGGACCACGGAAGAGGATGTGATCGAAATCGCCGAGAAGGCGAGGGCTTACGCCGAGAAAAAGGAGGCTTTGCTCCCCGGCGGCTTACGGCTGACCTATTGGGCGGACACTTCGAAGAATGTGAAAGACCGTATCGATCTTTTGCTCCGGAACGGGAGGCTGGGGCTCCTGCTGGTATTTCTCTGCCTCTGGCTGTTCCTGAGTCTCCGCCTTTCTTTCTGGGTCGCCTTGGGCCTTCCGGTCGCGCTGATGTCGGCTCTCGGATTCGTATACTTCACGGGCGGCACCATCAACATGATCAGCCTGTTCGCATTCATCATGGTTCTCGGAATCCTGGTGGACGATGCCATCGTGGTCGGGGAGAACATTTATGCGCACATGTCCCGGGGGGAGCCCGCCATCCAGGCCGCCATCGCGGGGGTGACGGAGGTAGCGGTGCCCGTTCTGGGAACGGTGTCCACAACAATCGCCGCCTTTGTGCCTCTCCTCATGATGGAAGGGGTAATGGGCAAGTTCATGTCAATCATGCCCATAGCCATCATCGCCGCCCTCATTGCCTCTCTGGTAGAGGCGCTCTTCATTCTCCCCTCTCATCTCGCCCACTGGATGAAGCCCGCAACTGGCGCCTCCGTGGGGGCCAGCATTCGGAGGGGAATTGATAATACGGTAATTTTCCTCATCAACCGGACCTATCTGCCCGCCCTTCGCTTCGCGATGGAGGCGCGGTATTTTGTCCTCGCCGCTTCTGTTTCCGTATTGCTCCTGACTGTCAGCTTGGCGGTCGGCGGGCACGTGCGTTTCTTGATTTTCCCAAAACTCGACTCCGATTACCTGGAGTCATCTCTCACCTTTCCCCAGGGAACTCCCATCGGGCAGACTACCGAGGCGGCGATGCAGATCGAGCGCGCCGCCGCGGCGTTGGACAAGGAGTTCAAGACGAAAACGGGCGATCCTCTCGTTCGGCATGTTTTCTCCAACATCGGCGAGCAACTGGGTCCCCGGGGGCAGACGGCAGGGAGCCACACCGCCCAGGTTATCATCGAGTTGCTTCCCTCGGAGAAGCGTGGGGTGCCCAGTGCGGCGATCATTAACCGCTGGCGCGAATTGACGGGTGAGATCCCGGATGCCCTCCGTATAAATTTCCAGGGCCAGGAGATCGGGCCGGGGGCGGGGAAACCGATTGAAGTGCAATTTACGGGCTCCGATATCGAAGTTCTCCGGAGGGCGGCGAATGGACTCAAGGCGGAATTCGCCAAGTATCCGGGCGTTTATGAAATTGAGGATGATTTTGAACTCGGAAAGATGGAGCTGCGGGCCGTGTTGAAGCCGGAGGCGCGCTCACTCGGGGTGTCGGTGCAGGATCTGGCCCAACAGCTTCGGGCGGGTTTTTACGGCCTGGACGTGTTCGAGTTGCAGCGCGGACGGGACGAAGTGTCGGTGAAGCTGCGCTACCCGCCGGAGGAGCGGAGCGCGCTCGGGGACGTCGAGAACATGCGCATCCGCACGCCCTCGGGCGCCGAGATCCCCTTCTTCGATGTGGCGAATGTGAGCATGGAGCGGGGCGTCGCCGAGATCAAACGGATCGACCGACGGAAGGTAGTCACCGTTACGGCGGATGTCGACGAGGCCGTTGCGAACCCCACCGAGATTATAAACGGTCTGGGTCGCTCGTTCCTACCGGGATTTGAAGACCG
The DNA here is from genome assembly GCA_030740135.1 of Nitrospinota bacterium. The sequence goes on along the minus strand of JASLXW010000423.1, from coordinate 1,970 downwards.
GTTTCCGGGGGTGCGTGCTGGTTTCGAGGGGCAGTCCGCGGACACCCGCGAGTCGGTGGGCAGTCTTTTTCGCGGATTCGTCATCGCCGCTGCGGTGATTTATTTCATACTCGCTTGGATCTTCCGCAGCTATTTCCAGCCCATCATTGTGATGACCACCATCCCCTTCGGGGTCGTGGGGGCGATCTGGGGACACATCGTCATGGGCTTCGACATTTCGCTCTTGAGCATGATGGGGATCGTGGCCCTGGCCGGAGTGGTGGTGAACAACTCGCTCGTTTTTCTCAACTTCGTGAACCGGAGTATCGCGGGGGGGAAAATGGTGGAGGCGGCGCTTCGCGAATCGGGCGCCTCACGTTTTCGCCCGATCATTCTCACCACCCTCACCACCGTGGCGGGACTCGGCCCCATGCTTTTTGAGGAGAGCTTCCAGGCGCAGTTCCTCATTCCCATGGCGGTGAGCCTTTGCTTTGGCCTCACGGCGGCCACGGCCATCACCCTGGTCCTCGTCCCGGTGACCGCCCTCATTGGAAACGACATCGCCCGCCTCGCCCGCCGCCTTTTGACCGGGATCTGGCCCACCCGCGAGGAGGTGGACGTCCACTCCCCGCGCCCGCAAGAATCGGCGGCCTGAGCCGCCGTCCGCCGGACTGGACGAAGTGCCGAGCCGGCCGCGATAATCGGCGGTCAAGCCTGGAAACCTGCATACGGCGGGTTCGCGGGCACGGCCGGCTGAAAGAGGAGGAGAGGATGGCGGAAGAGGGGGACAGGATGGCGGAGGAGATGAAATACGGTGCCCGGATGATCGCCGGGGCCCGGCTCGAAGCCGTTCCGAACCCGTCCACCGGGCGCGACTACATCATCGATTTCACCATCTCCGAGTTCACCTGCCTTTGCCCCATCAGCAATTTTCCCGATTTCGCCACAATTCGGGTACGGTACGTGCCGGATGAGCGGATTGTGGAACTGAAATCGCTCAAGCTATATATCAACCGGTTCCGGGAGCAGGAGCTGTTCCACGAGCAGGCGGTGAACCGGATCCTCGACGACTTGGTGGCCGCCTGCGCCCCCCGGTGGGCCTGGATCGAGGGGGACTTCAACGTTCGGGGGAACATCAAGACCAAGGTGCGCGCGGTGCACGGGACGTTTCCCCCCGGCGTCCCGGACTGACCGGGAGCCCGGAAGCACTTTCAACTTGGAGACGATAATGGCGGAACATGAGGTAGCGGGCCGGGGACTGGCCCGCGTGGATGCGCCGGACAAGGCGGCGGGAAGGGCCAGGTTTGCGGCGGACGTTCCCGCCAACCAGGCGCTCATCGGCCTTGTCCTTCGGAGCCCCCACGCCCACGCGCGCGTCCTTTCGGTGGACGTGGGCCGGGCGCGGAGGATATCCGGGGTGCGCGCGGTGGTTTCGGGGGCGGATTGCCCCGAAGTCCGGTTCGGCGCCGAGATCAAGGATCAGAGCCTTCTCGCCCGGGGAGGGGTGGCGCGGTACGCGGGGGAGCCTGTCGCCGCGGTGGCGGCCGATAGCCTGGAGGCCGCCCGGGCCGCGCTCGAGGCGATTCGGGTGCGCTACGAAGTCCTCGAACCGGTGGTGGACGCCATCGCCGCACGGGAGGGGAAGGGTCCCGTTCTTCATGAAAACTGGAACCAACTCGGCCTGGGGCCGGGGGGGGAGGGAAACGTCATCGGCCGCTACGAGAAATTGGCCGGCGACCCCGAGGCGGGCTTCGCGGCGGCGGACCGCGTCTTCGAGCACACTTTCACCACCCCCTTCAGTCACGCGGCCTACCTCGAGCCCCACGCCTGCCTTGCCGAGGCGGGGTCGAACGGCAGGGTGACCATCTGGACCGCCACCCAATCGCCCTTCGACGCCCGCGCCGATGTGGCGGAAGCGCTCGGGATGCCGGAGTCGCGGATCCGGATCGTGCCGACGGAGATCGGCGGGGGATTCGGCGGGAAGATTCGCA
>JASLXW010000422.1 GCA_030740135.1 Nitrospinota bacterium | reverse complement strand
CGTCCGGAAGATCCGTGTCCGGCCGCATGTGTCGTTCCTGACAGGATACCCCGGCTCCGAGGTTCTCGAGACCGCGGAGAAGAACAATTACATCATCCCCGGCTTCACCTGGGACAACCACAGCAGCCATAGACAGCAGATACAGACCCCGCTTTGGTCGCCTGAGGAGATCCGCAGGGTCGTCGAGGAAGAGCGCCTCAAGACGATGACCTGGTATTGGATGACGAACCCCCGGCGCCTCCTCCGCACCGCCTGGCTGTACACGGCGTCCAAGGACAACCGGAATCCGGTGCTGGGGGTAAAGAAGTTTGTTAAATTCCTTAAGGACCTGGTGGTCATGGGTCTCAGCGAGCTGGGCCTGCGGATTTTCAAACGGAGCAATATTGGGCCGACCTGGGGTCTGAAGAATGACCAGCTCATCAACCACATTCAGGATCTGGTGCCGATTAGCGCTCCGACCCGCGGAGGATCGAACGGCGGAAATGACTCCAACGGCCAACTCGCCCAGATCAACGGCTCTTCTGCCGAGTCGTCCAAGGACCCACCGGACCGGATTCGCCTGGACGTCCTCCAGTAACGATGGCGCCCTCGGTAAAGTGATTTTTTGGAAGGTCGGTGCGCTTTTCTGATTCGGTGGGTCGAGCAGAGGCTCGTGTTTTCGAAAAGAAACTGCCGCCCTTTCGTTTGTCCCGCCAAATGAGCACGACCAATCTCAAATCCTTCTTTCCCGCGGAGCAATGCTCCCTCCTTCTGTGGCTGGCCTTACAAGAAGTGCTCTCTCGCACTGTCATACCGCCGGTCGGAACCCCGTTTCCCTTTGGAACAAGCGGGCGCACTCACGACGTATGAATAATCCCGTCGCGCGAGACAAGGGAGAGATAAAGGTTCGGGTCGGCATCCTCGGAGCGGGTAGCGTAACCGAGCTGTATCACCTTCCCGTCCTGAGGAACGTCCCCGGCGTGGACGTGGCATGGCTGTGCGATACGGTGCTCGACCGCGCCAAGCGGCTCGGCAGGATGTTCGCGGTCCCGAAGGCCGTCGCCCGCCTCGACGAATGCCCGGACGCGGACATCGTCCTGATGGCGATCCCGGTGGGCCTGCGGCGCGAGCCTCTGCGCCACGCCTTCGGGCGGGGCTGGCACGTTCTCTGCGAGAAACCCTTCGCGGTATCCACGAAGGAGCACGACGAGATCCTGGAGGAGGCTTCCGTCGCAGGCGTTCACGTCGGCGTGGGCCTGATGCGCCGCTTCTACCGGGCGAACCTCCTGGCAAGGCAGATCATCGAGAGCCGGATCCTGAGAGACGTCGTTCAGGTCACGGTGGTCGAAGGGAACCGCCAGGCGGCCACGGGGCGGGCGGACGAGTGGTACCAGGGGGACCTGGATGCGTCCGGCGGGGGCATGTTCATGGAACGTGGCGTCCACATGGCCGACATGCTTCTGACGATACTGGGGGCCGAGGGATTCTCCGTCCAGGACTGCAGCCAGAAACTCGTCAACGGCCTTGAGATGGAAACCCGCGTGGCCGGTGGCCTGACCCGTTCGGACCGCTCCGAGGTGACGTTCCGACTGGCCGTCAGCCAGCTTAACGACCTACCCCAAGGGATGGTGATTGAATTTCCAGAGGCCGCACTCCGTCTCGGAACGTTTCCCGATGAACCCTTGAGATTATGCACGAAAGGCAATTTCCCGGTCGCGGATTTGGAGTCGGGGAGGGGGGCCCGCACAGTGTATCAGGCCTTCTATCTTGAGTGGGAAAACTTCATTGGGCATTGCACATCGGAGTGCCCTTCGGCGATCGATGCAGCGAGCACGCGCATGACGACCGCCTTCGTCGAGGAGTGTTACCGGAGTTCCGAACGGGCCAACGCAGGCCACCCTCCCGGTGGGCTCGGCGGTATACTCGGTACAGGCACATGAAAATCGCCGTGACGGGGGCCAACGGGCAGATTGGTTCGGTCATCCTGAGATGCTTGGCGGAATTCGAGGGGTTCGAGGCGGTCGGCGTCTGCCGCAACCGGGTGGGCGAGACCGTCGTCGCCTCGCATGGCTGCGAGGTTCGAATCGGACACATCTCCGATCCCTCGAGCGCGAGGAGGCTGCTGGACGACTGCGACACGATCGTCAACTGCGCGTTCGCTGTCGGCCTCCCGAGGAAGTCCCGCCGCGAGAACGAACGCATCGTCGACAGCCTGGCTGGCCTGGGGGAAAAACACATCGTCCATTTCAGCTCGGTTGCAGTGTACGGACAATGCATCGATTCGCGCCGTTCCAGCTTCGAGAAGCCCAGGACCGATACCAGCTACGGCCACCTGAAGCTCGCGCTGGAGCGGAGAATCGCCCGGACCCAGGCCTCTTCCTCCGGAGCATGCCACGTCCTTCGGTTGGGGCACGTGTACGGCCCCAACCTATGGCTCTCGCCGCAAATTATCAGTCTCGCCCAGGAACCTAATTTCGCCCTCCCCTTCAACGGGGATAAGCCCTCCAACACCATCCATGTGGAGAGGCTGGCCGCCGCGATTGTCCGGCTGGTCGCCTATCCTCCGCCTTCGGGAATTTACAACCTGGCGGATCATCCCCAATCGAGTTGGAGGCGGCTGTTCGACTGGCACACGCGGACGCTGAATCTGAATGAGGTCCACGGCATGGATCCGTCCCGCTCTGAGGCGCTTAGAGCCGGTTTTCTCCGCCAAGCCGGCGGCCGGGGATTCATGAAGGGCCTCGTGGCCGCGGTACGGCCCGCCGTCGCGGGAGGGCTCCAGGCCATTCTGCAGGGAGGCTCCCTTCGGACCCTGGGAGACCGGGTTCTCGCCCTCCTGCCCTCCCACGTGGAAGATAGGGTGAAGGGCGCCTATGTGACGGCGGCCGCCCGCCGTCAAATTGCCGAGCTCAACGAGAGGGTCGGCCTCAAGTCCCTGCCGTGGCACTTTTCGGACGGGATGCCGGGGCCCTACCTGGAAATTCCTCAGGATATCCCGGATATTGAGGGCAGGCCGGATTGGCTTGAAAAGCAGCTGAGATCTTGGTATTTTGTTGGCCTGGAAGCACCAGAAAATTCAATGCCTTTTAAGCGGTAAGCGGTAAGCGGTTGTGATCGCTTCTTCGCCGATTGGTCCCCCGGATGAGAGCAGGTGGGTAGGTGGCGGCACCGATTTGCGGAAATCACTCCGCTCAAGCAACAGGCTGGAAAGGGATCGGACGCTTTTTTTCGTTTTGGTCAATTAATAAAGGTGCGATGACATGCTGAATGTGCTCGTCGTTGGGGGAGCCGGCTACGTTGGCGGAGCCGTGACCGATCTCTTGATGAAGATGGAGAAGAAATACAACTTCCGGGTTTACGACAGGTTGTTGTACGAGAGCGAGTACCGGAAGGACGTGGATTTTGTCTATGGGGACATCCGCGACGCGGAGAAACTCGAGCCCCATCTCCGCTGGGCGGACGTCGTTGTCTGGCTGGCTGCGCTTGTGGGCGATGGCGCCTGCGCGGCAAACCCCGACTTGACCGAAGAAATAAACGAAGAATCCGTGAAGTGGCTTGTCCGGAATTTTGATCGGCGGATTATCTTTATGTCCACCTGCTCCGTATATGGGGCCAAAGAAGGGATGTTGGATGAAAATTCCGAGTTCAATCCTCTCTCTTTGTACGCTGTAACAAAACTGAACGTAGAAAAAATATTGTCGGGCAC
>JASLXW010000421.1 GCA_030740135.1 Nitrospinota bacterium | reverse complement strand
TCGGGGGTCATCCGGCCGTACAACCCGGGGTCCCGCTCCCCGAGAAGGTTGAGGTTGGCCCCCTGAATGAGTCGGATTCGCATGGTGGATGGTCTCCACCCGAAAGGTTTGCCGAATTCCGGAATGATGCGGACCGAAATTTGTTGGACCGGATCAGAGCGGCGCGGGGTGATTGCACGAAACCGCGTTTACCCTTATAACGTCTCAAGATACCTGATTTTATCGGTCGGATCGAAATTCGGAATCGGTCGTTCGAAGACATCCGGGCGCTCGGAAGGACATTGAGGCGCTTCCGCGCGCGGATGGAACGCGACAGGGAGGGTGATCCATGATCAAGCGAATTCTTGGATTGGCGGTCGGAGCGCTGTTGATCGCGGCGCCGGCCTTTTCCGCCGGGCCCGTCAAGATCGGCATGATCACAACGCTCTCGGGCGGCGCCAGCGCCCTGGGGATTGACGTCCGGGACGGGTTCATGCTGGCCGTCGACCAGGAGGGCGGAAAGCTCGGCGGCCATTCGGTCAAGGTGCTGATCGAGGACTCCGCCCGCAAGCCGGGCAGGGGCAAGCAGATCGCCGACCGCTACGTGAAGCGCGACAAGGTCGATATCATGACCGGGATCATCTGGTCGAACATCGCCATCGCCGTCGTCCCGAAAGTCGTGCGCAAGGGGATATTCTACATCAGCCCCAACGCCGGCCCTTCCTATCTCGCGGGCAAGAATTGCCACAAGAATTACTTCAACGCCTCCTGGCAGAACGACAACCTGCCCGAGGCCATGGGGCAGTACCTTCAGAAGAAGGGGCTCAAGCGGGTCTACCTCATCTCGGTCAACTACCCGGCGGGCAAGGATATGGTGAAGGGTTTCCGCCGGTTCTACAAGGGCAATCCGGTGGCCGAGGTCTACGCCAAGCTGGGACAGAAAGACTACGCGGCGGAAATCGCGGCCGTCCGCAACGCCAACCCGGAAGCGGTGTTCTTCTTCCTGCCGGGCGGGATGGGGATCAGCTTCCTCAAACAGTGGGGCCAGGCGGGCCTGACGGGAAAGATCGCCCTGTACGGGCCGGGGTTCTCCTTCGACCAGACCATCCTCAAGGCCGCCGGCAAGGCCGCGCTGGGGGTGATCAACTCCACCCAGTGGAACAAGGACCTCCCCAACGCGGCGAACAGGCGCTTCGTCGCCGATTTCAAGAAGAAGTTCGGGCGTCTGCCTTCGCTCTTCGCCAGCCAGGGGTATGACACCGCGCGGCTGATCGCAAGCGCCGTCAAGGCCGTCGGCGGGAACATGTCCAGGAAGGACGACTTCCGCGAGGCGCTCCGCAAGGCCGACTTCGAGGCGGTCCGGGGCAACTTCAAGTTTTCCGCCAACCATCACCCGATCCACGACATCTACATCCGGGTGGTGGTGGAAGAGAACGGCGTCGTCACGAACAAGACCATCGGCAAGGCAATCGCCATGCGTTCCAACGCTTACATCGATCAATGCAAAATGAAGTAGGCGAAAGATGGGCGGCGGGGGTTGACGTCCCCGCCGCCTTTTTTTTGACCCGCTTCGGCGGACGCTGCCGATGAGTTCCCTGCTGGTCCTGGAACAGGTCCTGAATGGTCTTCAGTTCGGGGTGATGCTGTTTCTGATGGCGGCCGGGCTGACGCTGGTGTTCGGAATCATGGATCTCCTGAACCTGGCGCACGGCTCGCTGTACATGGTGGGGGCCTATCTGGCCGCCACGGTCTTTCAGGCCACCGGGTCGTTCCTTCTGGGCCTTGTGGCGGCGCTTGCCGGCACGGCCCTGGTCGGGATGGCGGTGGAAGTCCTCACGCTGCGCACCCTGTACAGCCGCGATCACCTCGACCAGGTGCTCGTGACTTTCGGCCTCATCCTGTTCTTCAACGAGCTGACGAAGATCGTCTGGGGGCCCCAAGCCTTGTTTCTCGATGTACCCGGCGCCCTGTCGGGCACCGTGGAGATCCTCCCCGGGGCGCCGTATCCGGCGTTCCGGCTGACGATCATCGGGGTGGGAATCGGGGTCGGGGCGGGGCTTTATTTCCTGATCGCCAAGACCCGGCTCGGCATGCTGATCCGCGCCAGCGCGACCCATCGGGAGATCGTCGGTGCGATGGGGATCAATGTGGGGCTGCTCTACACGCTGGTCTTCGGCCTGGGCGCCATGCTGGCCGGTCTGGCGGGCGTGATGGCCGGGCCCATCTACGCCGTGGAGGTCGGGATGGGCGAAGACATCCTGATCCTGACCTTCGTCGTCATCGTCATCGGCGGGATCGGCTCCATCCGCGGGGCCTTGCTGGGGGCGGTTCTCGTCGGTCTGATTGACACGCTCGGCCGCGCCTTCCTCCCCACGATTCTCAAGCTCTTCACCGACGCGGCCACGGCCGATGGGGCGGGGGCGTCCCTCGCCTCGATGCTGATCTACATCCTGATGGCCCTCGTGCTGGCGTGGAGGCCCCGGGGGCTGCTTCCGGCCCATGCGTAAGTTCCAACCCACGCTGAAAACATGGGTCCTGCTCGGCGGTCTGGTTTTCCTGGCGGGGCTGCCGCCCGCGGCCTCCTCGATGGACCAGCCTTTCTTGATCAGCCTGTTCAGCCGAATTCTGATCTATGCCCTGGTCGCGCTGAGCCTGGACCTGATCCTCGGGTTCGGCGGCATGGTGAGCCTCGGGCACGCGGCCTTTTTCGGCGCCGGCGCTTACGTCGTCGCCATCCTCGCCTTCCACGGCGCGGAGGGATCGGCCTTGTTCGGTTTGCCCATCGGGATCCTCGGCGCCGAGAACGCGTTCATCTCCTGGACCGCGGCCGTCGCAATCTCGGCGGCCCTGGCCTTCGTCATCGGGGCCGTCAGCCTTCGGACCAGCGGCGTCTACTTCATCATGATCACCCTGGCCTTCGCCCAAATGATGTACTTCTTCTTCATTTCACTCGAAAAATACGGCGGGGACGACGGGTTGAGCATGGTCAGCCGGAACCGCTTCGGGGGGCTCGATCTGTCCGATGACGCCACGTTCTACTATGTCTGTCTCGGCTTGCTCCTCTTGGCCTTCGCCCTCGGCCGCCGATTGGTGAAGTCCCGGTTCGGAATGGTCATCCGCGGCTGCAAGGAGAATGAACGGCGGATGCGCGCCCTCGGGTTTCCCGTCTACCGGTACAAGCTGACCTGCTTCGTGATCGCCGGCGCCGCGGCCGGACTGGCCGGGGGCCTGATCGCGAATCAGATCGAGTTCGTCATGGCGGTGACGTAATTTCCAGAGCCCCCTCCAGAATGTCCGCAGGCGCTGGGTCCTCAAGAAGAGAAAGAAGGAGGCGCCGTCCCCCGTCAGACGACGGACGTATTCTCGATCCTCCTCATGTTCCTGGGCGCGCGGGCGACCCCGCTTGCGAGCCAGGAGAGTCCGGACGATCTCGAGCAGGGGGCGGTACATGGTGAAGCGAATGCCGTTGGCAAAACTCGCCAGCCGCAGCCCCTCGCGCAGGAAGAGGACATTGAAGAGCAGATAGTCGAGACGACTGGAGTAGCGCATGACGTAGACGACCGACCCGCGCCGCTCCAGATCGCATAGGCGGGATACGGTTTCGTCATCCAGATCAAAATGTGAAAGATAACGGCGTGAAAACCAGTGAAAAAAGAAATTGAACCGTGGCGTCATGGCCGAGAAGCGATCGGCCAACGCCGAAAGTTCCGA
>JASLXW010000420.1 GCA_030740135.1 Nitrospinota bacterium | reverse complement strand
CGGAATGACAGCGCGCAAGGTCCGAATCTTGGCCAAAACACCAACCCCTCGGAGTTTTTCCGCAACCTGCTAGTGGTTTGCCCCGTGGATTCGGAAGTGCCTATGGGAAATACAGCTTTGAATCGATGGTCCGCGCGGGGCCGGATTCAACGCCGCTCGCGCGTCATACGTCTCGCGCATCGAAAAGATCTTTCAGGGGCGATGAACCAATAATACGGGTTTTCACCCCCCGGTCTTCGCCGCCAGGGACTCGTAGCTCACGCCGTCTGCGTTGTCCGCGCTTACCGGAAGGCCCAGTTCCGCCCATCCTTGGGCGAGGGTCCGGCCGGATTCGTCTTTCATCCCGCCGAATCCCCCTTGGACGAGGATTTCCGCAGCCTTCTGGGAGCGCATCCCCACCTGACAGCCCATCACCAGTTTCGCGTCCTTGGGGAAGTTGGCCTCGACCACCTTGAAGAAATCGGGGTTCTCGATCATCCTGCTCCCCTCGGCGTCAAAGTGCAGGACGGGGATGTTGACCGCCCCTTCGGGATGTCCCTGGGTGAACTCCGGGATAGACCGGACGTCGATGTAGCGAGCGCTCCTTCTCCTCGCCGTGCATCCGGCCGTGCGCGTCTTCGGGCGTGATTTGCGGAATGTCCATGTCGAATCTCCCCCCTGGGTGCTTCATCGCGCACGCAATGAAGCGGTTTCTATTGTCGAGCGCCCGAACGCCGGATGACCGCTGGGTCGTTTCCGCCGCCGGACGTCTTGTCCATTCTCGGTCCTATTCTACCGTCTAAATCCCGAAGGGGTAAGCAGGGACCCGATGAAACGCGATTACTGGTTTTTGTGTTTCCGCTTGTGCCCCAACGCCACCAGGAACATCACGCTTTTTCCCCGAGCGTGGGGCGAGAAGAACGCGGTCACGTCATCGTCGAAGAAGGTCAGCCCCGTTGCTCCGAACCCTTGCGCGTAGGCGGCCAGGTAGAGCTTTCCGCCGAGGATTCCCGCTTCAATCTGGGCCGCCCGGTACCCCCGGTTCCCGAAGCGCTCCAGGACCGGCGCCAGGTCCAGCAGGAAATAGACGTTCACGGCGGCGTCCGCGGGCAGCGACTGCCCCAAGCCGAGGTGTCCGGCCCGGCGCCTGAAATCCCCCTCTCCCTCCCCCGCCTCCAGGAGCTCGAGGATCTTTTCCTTCGGGTGATACACGTATTTGCCCGGGGGGATTCCCTACACGGCGTGGACGATGAGGTAGACATCGTTCAGAAGGACGCCGGGCGGGTCCAGAAAGTCCGCGGGGAAGCCGGTGATCGCCCGGTCCAGCGTGGTCGAGAGCTGCTCGAAGGAGATCGGCTCGCGGGCGAACTCCCTGGCGGACCCCCGCCGGATGATGACGTCGCCAAGGCGGTCGTCCACATCCCCGAGGCCCCATGAATCTCGCCGATGGCCGGATAGTCGACCCGTCGCCCCGAGAGCGGGAGGGTTTCCAGGTTCAGGGGGCGGATCTCAGGCGGTTCCGGGAGTGGTTCGGCCGGCGGACTTTCCGCCCCGCCGAGCGGGATCAGGGAGAGGGCCGCTTCCCGTCCCTCCTCCAGATCGAGGAGGCGGTTCACATCGTCGTCCACGAAGCCGCAGACCACCTTGGCGGGAACACCGTAGCCTGCGGCCGCGGCCAGGAGGTTCGCGACGATGGTTCCGTTGTCCCACCCGCAGTGCCGGTAGGCCCGGGCGCGATATTTCCAGGCGTTTCGCCAATAGGTCGAAGCGGAGACCAGGATCGCGGACGAATGTCTCACGGACGGCTCCTCCCCACTGGCGCGGACCAGACAGGCGCGGTGGTCGCCGGATCTGAGCCTGCCGAGCGCGAAATCCTGTGGACCGAAATGGTAGACGCCCGCATCGAGGCCGGGCAGATCGCCGCAGACCAGATAGAGATCGATGTGCTAAAGCGCCCCGGTGCAGGCGGCGGCCCGGAAGAGCGTCTCGCCTCCCGGGTAACTCCGTTTCTTGGTGATCCCGGCCGAAAGCAGGAGAAGGCGTCCCAGGGTTTCAAGGTTGGGGACCCGGCTCGGGGGCGGTCCGGTCCCGGCGCGGGAGAGGGCCGACAGGGCGCCCATTTCGGAAGGCGGGAGATCCGCCGGAAAAGGGATGGGGTTCAGCCCCGGATAAATCTTGAAGGGCAGCGGCTGGTTTTTCCAGTCGAGGGGATGGGGGTCCGCCCGGATGCTTTGTGCGGAGTGTTTGGTCCCCTCGTGATAATTTCGAGCGATTTGCGGATCCCGATTGTTCACGGGTTCTCCCGTGACGGCCGCTCCCATCCGGGCGCGCGGGCAGTGGTTGATCCTGTTAGAACCGGCCCGAATCCCCGCGAGTTTTCTCTCAGATTTCGATCAAGATTTCGTTGCCCTCGAGACGGACCGCGTAGCACGAGACGTCGGACGGCGCGGGCGGGCTGAGGGTGCCGCCGGTCTCGACGTTGAATCGGGCGCCGTGCCAGGGGCAGATCACTTCGTTCTCTTCCACCTCGCCCTCGGACAGTGGTCCTCCCCGGTGGGGACAGGCGTCGTCGATGGCGCAGTAACCCTTTTCCGTGCGGATCAGGGCGATTCGCTTGCCCCCCGCTTCCACAAGCTTGGCCGAGTTTTCCGAGAGCTCATCGACCGTCGCGACTTTGGCAAATTCCCCCATAGCGGATCTCCTTGGCGACGCGTCCGGCCCGTCGGATTCGAGGGCCGGGTTTGTGAGTGCCTTTCCCTGCCGAACCGGGGGCGAATTCTCCCCGCCGTTGGATTGCTGGGCCGTCCAACCCCAACGAAGACGGGACCCGCCTTGAGGTTCGAAAGAAACACTTGATTCATTATATAGTGGTTTCAGGTTTCGAGGGATCCGTTTTGTGATTTGGGGTGGATCGGCGGCTTGATGACTTCGATGTCCATCCGCCGCCGGCTGAGTGGGAGAGCCGACCGATGCCAATCGTGAGCCGGTTGTTTGTCAAGACCAGTCTCGTGTTTTTTGTCCTGACCTTTGTGTCGGGCGGGGTTCTGGTGACGTACCAATCGTTCGGGAAGATGGACGCCCCCTGGGGGCTCATCGTCGCCCACACGCACGCGGGCACGGTGGGTTGGCTGGCGATGATGGTCATGGGGGTCGCGTATTGGATGTTTCCCCTGGACAAGAAGCGGTTCGAAGGTGGACGAGGGAGATACCAAGAGGGCCTGGCCTTGGCCAGCTATTGGCTGGTGTGCGGCGGCCTGGTCATCCGCATTTTGGTCGAACCCCTGACCGCGGGGGGGGCCGGCGGCGTGTTGGGAGGAATCTTGTCCCTTTCCGGAATCGCCCAGACCGCGGGGGCGCTCATCTTCGTCTGGGAGATCTGGTCTCGCGTGCGGGGAATCGGAAAGGAGGCTCCCTGAGTCAGGGGGCCTGAAAAGGCCGGCGCCCCCATGAAAGGGCATGTGGGCGTTTCCGACGAAAACCACCCCCGCGAAGATTTGTTCTTCAAATTGGGACCGGGTAGAATGTGGAATAGGAAAAATGAGAAGTAGGGCGTTCGGCTTCCGAAGCGGCCCCCTCGGGGTTAAGCAACTCTAATTTCGGTTTCCACACCCCATCGTGTGAAGTCCCTTTTTTCTTCACGCATCGCGAAATGGGGCGGCTTCAATCTTTCATCCGAGAGACATATGGGCTTCAATCCCCTTGGCCTGATCCGGCGGC
>JASLXW010000041.1 GCA_030740135.1 Nitrospinota bacterium | reverse complement strand
CTCGAAGATCCGCTTGGCCGTGTGACGCTGCTTCCTCACACACTTCCGGTCCCCCTCCACGATGTGGTCGATCACACCCGTGAACGGATCCAGCTTCGGCCTCGCCCGGGGATGACTCCGCTGAGACCCGGGCGGTATCAAAAACCGCAGCATCTTGCGCACCGTGTCCCGGTGCAAACCAAACGCCCGCGCCGCTTCGCGGATGCTCATCCCTTCGACGTGGCAGGCGTGCCGAACCCGTGCGTACAGTTCCACTGAGTACATCCTCCAGCCTCCCTTCAGGTCGTATCCTGCAAACCTGAAGGAAGAACCAAAGGGCGGTCCACTTTTAGACCGCCCCGGCCGGAATATCCGACCGCCTCAGTGGGACAGTTTTACACCGCCGTTTACATCTTCTCCGGCTCCTCGCTCAGGACCTTCTGGTAGTGGCCCGGCGGGGAGCCCTCGACGGGCGTCCACTCCAGCTCGTCCACCGGAAAGAATTCTCGCTCGGGTTTCGGCATGGCGGAAACTCCTCGACAGGTTGCGGTGAAGACCGCCGCGCCGCCTCAATCGGCGCCGTCGTCCGGCCATTCGAAGCCGCGCGGCCAATACATGAAAACGAAACTTGGAACGGAAATACCGGCCTCAATGCTGGAACCGGACCCGACCCTGACAAAAACACCCTCGTCATCCGCGCCGTTTGATATGGAATATGCGGGATGATAGACTTCAGTCGTTTTTCCACTTTTAACCCGACGAAAATGATCGATCAAGAGAAAAGCGGGAATGGACTTCCCCCTCAACCTCCCTGAAATCCTTGAACAGCGGACGCGGCGGAACGCCGACAAGGTCTTCCTGCGATTCGCCGATGAAACGCTGACGTACGGGGATTTCGATCGGAAGACGAACCGGGCGGCGAACGCCCTTGCGGACATGGGGGTGAAAAAGGGAGACCGAGTGTGCCTGATGCTGGGCAACCGTCCGGAGTTCCTCTACCTGTGGTTCGGCCTGGCGAAAATCGGCGGGGTCATGGTCCCCGTCAACACCGCCTTTAAGGGCCGGGAGGCCGCCTACGTCATCAATCACTCCGAGGCTGCGGCGGTCTTTACCGAGTCCTCGTTTGCGGGGATCTTGGCGGGCGTCAGGTCCGAATGCCCCTCGGTCCGCCGATGGCTCGGCCTCGACACGGCCGCGGATGGCCGCTTCCACCCCTACCCCGACCTCCTGGCCGAAGCGGGGGAGGACGCCCCCGGGGTGAAAATCGGCGGCGACGACCTCCTTTCCATCATCTACACCTCCGGGACGACGGGCCGGCCGAAAGGCGCGATGCACTGCCACAGGACGTACGTCCTGGCCGGCTGGGCGTTCACGCGGCGGATCGACGTGAATTCCACCGACACCGTTCTGGCCTTCATGCCTTTGTTTCACATCAACGCCCAGATCTACTCGGCCATGGGGACCCTGCTCGCGGAGGCCACGCTGGCCCTCCTTCCCCGGTTCAGCCTGAGCCGTTTCTGGGACGACGCCCGGCGCCACAAAGCAACAAAATTCAACTGCCCCGTCGCCGCGGGCTACCTCCTGGCCAAGCAGCCGCCCTCGGACCGGGACCGGGACCACTCCCTGAAGATGGTGTTCATCGGCCCGCTCCGGGAGGACCTGGCGGAGGCGTTCGAGGAGCGTTTCGGCATCCTGCCCATCGACGGCTATGGGATGACCGAGTGTCCGAACATCTGCCAGAACCCCCACGACGGAGTCCGGAAGGTCGGCAGCATGGGGACGCCGGCCGTCTTTCCGGACCCTTCCGTTCCCCTGACGGAGATGAAGCTGGTGGACGGCGACGACCGGGAGGTTCCGGTCGAGAGCGTCGGCGAAGTCGCGGTGCGGAGCCCGCTTCTCACGCTGGGCTATTACAAGGACCCGGATCGCACGGCCGAGGCCATGAAGGGCGGCTGGTTCCACACCGGGGACAACGCCTACCGGGACGAGGACGGCTACTACTATTTTGTCGACAGGAAGAAGGACGTCATCCGCAGGCGCGGGGAGAACATCTCCTCGGCCGAGGTGGAGCTCGTCCTCTTCTCGCATCCCGACGTGACCGAAGCCGCCGTCATCCCGGTTCCGTCCGAGCTGGGCGAGGACGAGGTCAAGGCCTGCATCGTCCCGACCGAGGGCGCGGATTTGAAGCCGGCGTCCATCGTCGAATGGTGCGAAGCCCGGCTGGCCAAATTCAAGGTCCCGCGATACATCGAGTTCCGGGAAAGCCTCCCCAAAACCCCGACCCAGAAGGTGGAGAAGTACGTCCTGCGCCGGGAAAAGGCCGACCTGACGGAAGGCTGCTGGGATCGGGAGCGGGCAAAAGGCTAAGACGCGCTCAACGGGGGTCCATCGGCCGTGACGAACGACGCGAGTGAAGGGTACATCATCTACCTCGATACGGGCGGCACGTTCTCCGACGCCGTGGTCGTCGATCCGAGAGGCCGCTTCGTCAGCGGCAAGTCGGCCACGACGCCGGACGACCTGGCCCGATGCTTCTTCGGCTGCATCGAGGACGCCGCCCGCAAGCTGGACACCGGCGTCCGGGACCTTCTCTCCAAGACCCGGATTCTCGGGTTCGGCACGACCGCCGGGACAAACGCCCTGATCACCCGGGTCGGCGGGCCCCGCCTGGGTCTCATCTGCACGCGGGGCGTCGAGGACACCACCCTCATCATGCGGATGGAGGGAAGGTGGGCCGGCCGCCCCCTTCAGGAAACGCTGCACATCGCCGGGACGGACAAGCCGTCCCCCCTCATCCCCCGCGAGCGCATCCGGGGGGTGACCGAGCGGGTGGACAGCAAAGGGCGCGCGGCGATCCCCCTGGCCGAAGCGGAAGTCCGCAAGGCCATCGAGGCGCTTCTCGCCGACGGGGTCGAGGGCGTCGCCGTCTGTTTCCTCTGGTCCTTCCTGAACGACGCCCACGAGCGGCGCACCCGGGAGATCATCCGGGAGGCAGCCCCCGACCTGCCCGTTTCCATCTCGGCGGAGGTCGCGCCGGTCATTCGCGAGTACCCCCGTTTCATGTCGACGATCATCGACCTCTTCATCGGCCGGCCCGTCCAGAAGCTCTTCTCCACCATCGGCCAGCGGCTGGCCGAACACGGATACGCCAAAGACCTGCTCGTGATGCAGGCCTCGGGGGGGCTTTCCCGCTCCGACGTCGTGAGGCCCATCACCACGCTCCACTCGGGGCCGGTGGGCGGTCTCCTGGGCGTCGAGCACCTGAAGCGCCTCTACGGCGAGGCCTACGCCGTGGGGACGGACATGGGCGGGACCAGCTTCGACCTCAGCCTCTCCAAGCCGACCGGCTGGGAATACATCAAGACCCCCGTCGTCGCCCGCTTCACCCTGGCCAACCCGATGCTGGGCATCGAGGCCATCGGCGCGGGGGGCGGGACGATCGCGAGCGTCGATCCCACTACCGCCGGCCTGCGGATCGGCCCCCGCAGCGCCGGGGCGGTCCCCGGGCCCGTCTGTTATGACCAAGGTGGAGAAGCGCCCACCGTCACGGACGCCGACCTGGTCCTGGACCGCATCGACCCGGACTTCTTCCTGGACGGCGAGATGCCCCTGAACCGGGAGAAGGCCCGCGCCGCCATCGAGGAAAAGATCGCCCGGCCCCTGGGGATGACGGCCGAGGAGGCGGCCCTAGGGATCGTCCGGAGCATCGACGGGATCATGCAGAGCGCGATCCGGGCCTTTCTGAGCTGGAAGGGCGTAGACCCGAGGGAGGCCGTCCTGTTCGCCTTTGGCGGGGCCGGACCGACCCACTGCGCCGGATACACGCACGGCCTCGGCGTCAAGCGGGTCATCATCCCGCCCTTTGCCTCGACGTTTTCCGCCTTCGGGGCCTCCACAGCGGACGTGACCCGGCGGTTCGAGGCCTCTCCCTACCTGGTCATGCCGGACCTGCCGTACGACGTGACCCGCCAGTGCTTCGACGTGCGCTCACTCGACGGGATCCCCCCGGCGAGCATGGAGCGCTTCAACGCGACAATGGAGCGTCTGGAAGGCCGCGCCCGGGAGGACATGGCCCGGGAGGGCTTCACCGGCGACGATCTGGAAATCCGTTATTTCCTCGAGATGCGCTACGGCGGCCAGCTCAACGAAACCACCTGCCCCTCCCCCATCGGGCGGATTCGGGAAGGGGCCGATCTTCAGGCGATCCTCCGCGCCTTCGAAGATGAATACGTCCGGCTCTTCCACCCCGGGACGCAATACCCCCGAGGGGGCGCGGAGATTATCACCGTCACCGTGGAAGCCGCCGCCCCGCCCGTCGCCAAGCCGGTCTTGGAGCCTCAGCCCCGCGATGGGACCGACCCCAAGACGGCGCTCAAGGGAAGGCGGAACGTGTGGTTTCCCTCGGGCCGGCTGGAAACGGACATCTACGCCGCAGACCCATTGGCTCACGGCCACGAGATTCCGGGTCCGGCGATCATCGAGGGGAACGATACGACGGTCGTCGTCCCCAACACCCACCGGATTTCCGTGGACCCTTACCGGAACTTCATTCTGGAACCCCGCGCCCGAGGAGGCCGGTCATGACGCGGACCGCGCAGGAGCTGGACCCCTTCACGTACGAGGTCTTCTACAACCGCCTGTTCAACCTGCTGTGCGAATCGCGGGACGTCATCCGGCACCTCTCGGCGTCGGCCATCAGCCGCGAGTCGGGAGAGACGGCCGAGGGGGTCTTCCTGCCGGACGGGGAGCTGGTCCTCCTCTCCCCCGGCCTCCTCCTCCACCTCAATACCGTCGCGCGGGTGATCCGCTTCATGCTCGACAACCGCATGGGCGAGGACGTGGGGTTCGAGGACGGGGACCAGTTCATCTGCAATGACGCCATGGTCGCCTCGATGCACCGGATGGACATGGCCGTGGTCGCGCCGTTCTTTTACGAGGGCGAGCTCGTCGGCTGGGTGGGCAATTACAGCCACGTCCCCGAGATCGGCGCCACCGAGCCGGGCGGGCACCCGATGATCGCCACCGACTGCTACCACGAAGGACTCCTCCTGACCCCCGTGAAGCTCGTCGAGCGGGGGCGGGTCCGCCGAGACCTCATGGAGATGATGGCCCGCGTCGTCCGGGATCCGAGACCCATCGAGATCGACACCAAGGCCAAGATCGCCGCCAACGAGCGCGCCCGCCGCAATCTGACCCAGCTGATCGACGACGTGGGTCTCGATGTCTACCTGGAGGCCAGCCGGAAACTCATCGACGACTCCGAGGCCCAGTCGCGCGAGGCCGTCAAGACGCGCAGGCCCGGGAAGTACCGGGCGCGGGTGTTCTCCGACTCCGAGCTACCCGACCAGCCGGGCCTGCGGGTCATGGAGACCGAGCTCGAGATCGGCGGCGACGGGAGCCTGACCCTCCGGGCGCCGGTCGTCTCTCCCCAGGCCGCCGGCTCGTACAACTGCCCCCTGCCTTGCCTGGAGGGAAACGTTTTCTGCCTCACGCTGAGCCACCTCTTCTACAAGACCCGGTGGAACGGGGGCGTGGTCCGGATCTACCGGACGGACATCCCCTACGGATCCATCCTGAACTGCGACGAGACCGCGGCTGTCCATTACGGGACCGTCGGGGTCGGCCTGCACGCCGCCTCGGCGATCAGCGTGGCCCTGTCCCGCGCGGCATACATCGTGGCCCGGCGCGAGGACATCCTGGTCTCCTCGCCCCCGGTGAACCAACTCCTGTACGGCGGGCTCGATCAGTTCGACCGGCGGTGCGGAAAGTACGTGATGGATTGCGTCTGCACGGGGGGCGGGGCCCGGTTCGACAGGGACGGGGCGGACAGCGGCGTCCACCAAGTGAACCCCTGGATCTTCTGCATCGACGTGGAGGGGACAGAGGCCATCGGGCCGCTGATCCAGCTGGGCCGCCGGCATCTGCCGGACTCCGGCGGCTTCGGCATGCGCCGGGGGGGAAACGGCGTCAGCGCGGTCCTCACCATCCACGACACCAAATCCCTGACGATCGGGAACATGGCCCAGGGCCGGTACGTGACGCCCACCCAGGGGATGTTCGGCGGCTATCCCCCCTCGGCGTCGCGCTTCCTCAAGGTCCACGACGCCGATGTCCTGAACGCGTCGCCCGAGGCCATCCCGCACGACGTGGTCGAGCTCCTGGACTACCCGCATGGGCGGCTGGAGGACCTCTACTGCGGGTCGAAATACCTGCCCATCAAAGAAGGCGACCTGATCGCCACCATCTACAACGGCGGGGGCGGCCTCGGCGATCCGCTGGATCGCGATCCGGAAGACGTCCTGCGGGACATGTGGAACGCCCTGACGACGCCCGACGCGGCCCGGGAGGCGTACGGCGTGGCCCTTTCGTCGGGGGAGGAGACCTCAATCGAGCTGGACAAGACGCGGGCGCTTCGGGCGGAGCGAAAGGCCGAGAGGCTCCGGACGGGCGTCCCGGGCCCGGAGTTCCTGGGCCGGCAGGTGAAGCGGCGCAAGGAGCGCGATTATCCCGGGCCGACGCTGGCCCTCTACGACCAGCTCCTCGCCACGCCCTGGTCCGGGACATTCCGGGAGCAGCTTGCCTTTGAGGAGCGTGCGGCCGAGGGAGCGGCGGGGCCGCACCCCCTGGAGCTGCGCGAGCCGCTGGAGGTCTTCCTTCCCCTGACGCTCTACGTGAACGTCGTCGAAGACGCCGGCGGCCGGCGTGCGTGCGTATGCGCGGGATGCGGACATGTCTACGGCGAGGCAGCCGAGAACTATAAGCTGGGATGTCTGATCCACGAGCGCGACCCGGTCGAGGTCCACGGGTCCTTCGCGCCCGATCCGGACTGGCTGGTTTACCGGGAGTTCTACTGCCCCGGCTGCGGCGCGCTGGTCGAGGTGGAATCCACGCCTTCGTGCATGCCGATCCTGCATGACGTGGAGCTGGATGAGCTTCGGTAGGGTTCTTCGGCCCAGACAGCTAAAGCTGCGCCATGAACTCCGCCATCCGGCGGCGCGTCTTGGCGTCCGGCAGGTGGCCGTACGCTGCGCCCAGGTTGTCCACGAGGTGTTTCGGCTTGGTGGTCGCGGGGATGACACACGTGCAGGCCGGGTGGGAAATCAGGAGGAAGTTCGTGACCCCAATCCGGACGACAAGCGCCGCCGTGAGCGCCGCAACGGGTCTGGAAGATAATATCGCGCAGTTCCGGATGACGACGCCTATTAACGAGGGAAATAGCGGAGGCCCCGTTGTGAACGCCCATGGAACTCTCGTTGGTATCGCTTCATCCGGCTTGGTACAGAAAGGCGTTGAGGCAATTCGATTCGGAACGAAGATATCAGCCGCTATGCTTATTCTCCAACAAGCCCGATTAGTGCAAAAGTTCACCATTATGCCTGTGCCCAAGGAGAGAAAGGTCCTAACGCCTCCAGAGATCTTCCGAAAGTATTCGCCGTATGTCGTTCTTATTGAAACCCGATAAAGGGATGGCTTCAGCCCCTCCCGGCCGCCGTGTATCCACTTTTGCCCTGCTGGAAGAAAAAGGCCTGCTGACCCGGGCCGAGGTACTGGAGAAGATCAAGGCGCTTCGGGAGGCCCAGGCGAAGTCTCGACAAGAGGGTAACTGAGGTGAACCCCGAGGACGTTGACCACCGGGTGCGTCTCGCAACGTTCGCCTTCCTTTCTGAGCAGACCCAGATTCACGGTGAAGTCCTATCCCGAAAAACACTAGCCGAAGGCTTTACGTTCGAGCAAAGACGAGTTCCCCTGATTGGACCTCAAGGGATCTTCAAACCCGCAATCCTTCCCGAGATGCCCCTTACAATCACCACCGTTCCCATTGTGGAGGGGAAAAAACGCCCCTACGAAGACGATTTGCTTAGATACCGCTACCGAGGAATCGATCCCAACCATCGGGATAACGTGGGCCTCAGGCGCACAATGGAGCGGCAGATTCCCTTGGTCTACTTCTATGGAATCGTCCCTGGCCAATACATGCCCATCTGGCCTGTCTACATCGTCGGAGATGACGCAAGGGATCTGTGTTTCACGGTTGCCGTGGACGAGCCGAAGCTCGCGGAGCTTCATGCTGGAGCTTCATCCGACCCGTCGGAGGAGGTCCGGCGCAGTTACCTCACAAGAGTTGCGCTTCAGCGGATGCATCAGCAATCCTTCAGGCAGCGTGTTCTTCGTGCCTACCGTGATCATTGCGCGATTTGTCGTCTCCGGCACAGGGAACTTTTGGATGCTGCCCACATCATTCCCGACCTCGATCCCCGAGGCGATCCTGTCGTTTCCAATGGCCTTTCTCTGTGTAAGCTCCATCACGCATCCTTTGACCGAAACATTTTGGGGATACGACCAAACCTCACCGTTGAAATCCGGGAAGATGTTCTGGTGGAGTTAGATGGGCCTATGCTCGAACACGGCCTTCAAGGATTTCAGGGGATGCGGATTCTCACTCCAAGAGCCGCTGATCTTAAACCCAACCCAGATTTTTTGGCTGAGAGGTATGAACTCTTCAGGAAAGCAGGATAGTACCAGGCGGAAAAAGACCAGACTGTCAAGGGCGGAGTAAAAGTGTACCGGTTTCAGGGGGGCAGGTCAGGTCCACTACAATGCGGTTGACAGGTCCGGTGGAGAGCGGTCTAATCGGGCCAAAAGAGCAATGATTGGGCGCAACGGCTCTGTCCGGATTTGAAATGGGAAATTCCGGTGAATGGCTGACTGGGGCGAACGATATGGCGCGGCCGTTGGAAGGAGTGAGGGTGGTGGACCTGACCCGGATTTTGTCCGGGCCTTACGCCACCATGATGCTTGCCGATATGGGGGCCGAGGTCATCAAAATCGAAAGGCCCGGCGCCGGCGACGATACGCGTCAATGGGGACCTCCCTTCATCGAGGGGGAAAGTACCTATTTCATGAGCATCAACCGCAACAAGAAGGGCCTCACGCTGAATCTGAAACATCCGGAGGGTAAGGCCATCCTCAGGGACCTGATCCGGGAATCCGATGTTGTGGCTGAAAACTTTCGGCCGGGGACGGCGGAGAGGTTGGGCTTCGGTTACGAAGACGTGAAGCGGATCAACCTCCGGGCTGTCTACGCCTCGGTCTCGGGTTTCGGCCACACGGGCCCGTTGCGGGATCGCCCAGGTTACGATGTGGTCATTCAAGGCGAGGGCGGTGTCATGAGCTTGACCGGGGCGCCCGACGGTCCTCCCATGAAAGTGGGGGTTCCGATTGCGGACATCGTGGCGGGCATGATGATGGCCTACGGCGTTGTGACCGCCCTTTATGATCGCGAACGGACAGGCGATGGACAAAAGGTGGACATCGGCATGCTCGATTGCCAAGTGGCCCTCTTGATGTATCAGGCAGGCATCTGCTTCGCGACGGGCCGACCCCCTGAGCGCACCGGAAATCACCACGCTAGCATTGTGCCCTATGGAACCTTCGAGTGCGCGGATGGATACATCAACGTGGCGGTGGGAAACGAGAACCTCTGGCAGAAGTTCTGCGAGACGCTCGGGCGGCCGGACCTCGTGTGTCATCCGGACTACAAAACCAATGCGAAGCGAGTAATGAACCGCAAGGCCTTGATGGCGATCCTGGACGATGTCTTGTTGCATGACTCCCGCGATCATTGGATTGAGAAGTTCCAGGAGCGGGCGATCCCTTGTGGCTCCATCAACGACTTGGCGTCTGTTTTGAGCCATCCGCAGACCTCGACGCGGGAGATGGTGGTCGAGGTGGAACACCCGGCGGCGGGCAAGATCCCTCTGACGGGCGTCCCCGTCAAGCTCTCGCGGACGCCCGGGGGTGTTTACTCCGCTCCCCCGATCCTGGGCGAACACACGGAGGAGATTCTTCGGACAACACTGGGTCGAGCGGAAGGGGAGATCGCTCAGCTTCGGGAGTCGGGAGTTATCTGACGATGGGAGGAAGAATCCGAACCATGCGGGTGTCCCTTGCGAAATCCGATGGTGGGGGCCGGCGGCGGCCACTGCCCGGTGGGGGCGATCGCCGGAGGTCGGTGCATTGCCAACCGCCGGGATGGTTCCGCCCGGTGAGGGCTTGCGCCTCGCGGCATGGCAGTGGGGGAAGACCGCAGCTTCGCGGCATATCCAAACAGGGGGAATTGTTGTTTGCGGACGCCGGGATCCATGGCGTCTGAGCCGCGGTCACCGGCGACTGATCCGAATCCTTGACACATAACAGATTGGTTGCTTTTAATTGACTTTATTTTCCGGATTCACAGTCCCGGCCAATGGCGGCCGGCTGATTGACCGAAAAATTCCCAGTTTTGCCCAAGCGATCGCCGTCGTTGTCGACATGCACCGGCAAGCTACCCGGGCTCCTGATTTCTCGCTGGGACCGCAATGAAGGAGGGCGCCCGGATGGAAGTCGGATTGTCGCTGGGAATCAGTCATCGCGAGCCGATCTCGCACACCGTCGAAATCGTACAAAGCGCGGAGGAGCTGGGATTCGACAGCGTTTGGGTGGCCGATTGCCAGCTCTCGATGAAAGACTGTTTTGCCGCGCTCATCTTGTGTGCGGCGAACACTTCAACCATCAACCTCGGCACGGGTGTCACCAACCCCGTCACCCGACACCCCACCACGCTTGCCAATACTTTCTCTGCGCTTCAGGAAATTAGCGACGGCCGCGCCTTGATCGGGATCGGGAGCGGATGGACAGCCGTCTTCTCCATCGGTCTCAAGCCCGCTTCCATTCGGCAGCTTGAGGAAGCCATTGTCGATATCCGCAAACTGTCCTCCGGTGAGGAGGTCGCGGATCGAGAAGGAGGCCGATACCATCTCTTGACCGCGCGAGGTGCAATGCCCATCTACGTGGCCGCGAACCAACCCCGGATCCTGAGAATGGCCGGGCGCGTCGCCGACGGCGTCATCCTGATGGGGGGAGCGAGCACGGAGTTCACAGCCTGGCAAATTGCTCATGTCCGGCGCGGTGCGGAAGAGGCCGGGCGGCGCCTCGAGGATATCAAGCTGGATCTCTGGACAACGATAGCGGTGTCCGATGATCGGGAGCAGGCAATCGCCGACGTGCGTCATTGGGTTGCATCCCAGGCTGAGACCTTCAGCCAATGGCGGGAGCTTCCCGAGTTCCTCCGTCCCTTTGAGAAGGACCTCGAGCGCGCCGGGAAAGCCTACAACCGCCTTGAGCACATGTCTCGTCACGCCGGCCACAGAGAGGTTGTTTCGCCGGAGCTTGTCAACTACCTGGCGCTTGTCGGGCCGGCTGACGAGTGCCTCGAGAGGATACGGAAGCTCGAGACGCTGGGACTCGACGGCGTCACTCTGGCTTTTCGAGCCGGTGGGAGGAGGGAAACCATGGAGGCGCTCCATGAAGGAATCATCAAACCCTTGAAGGATTCGCGGGTGCGGCAGTAAGAATCATGACGAAATGTGCGGTCGGCGGGATCCGCCCGCAACGAAGCGGGGTGGCGACGCGCGACTACATCCACAACCAGGGAATCCCTGCGGTTCAGCCCGTTGCAATCACGAGGGAACTGCTGTCGCCTGAGCGTTCGTCACATTACACCTTCCGGATTATCGAGATCACGGATCAGAACGCCTTTGATCAATATCCGTCGAGGACGGCCGTCCGTGTAAAGTGTGGGT
Organism: Nitrospinota bacterium; assembly: GCA_030740135.1. The sequence continues at coordinate 2,846 of JASLXW010000041.1, read as the reverse complement.
AGAGAATGCCGGCGTCCATTTGGCAGGAAGGGGTTTGGGGATGGTGGCGGAGTCGAGAGGCAGGGCGACCGCTGTTCTGATCCATGGGCTGTCCGAGACGCGCGAGGCATGGACGAGGCAGGCGTCCTTCCTGCGGCGGTCAGTGGATATCATGGCTTATGACGTCAGGGGATTCGGGGCCAGTCCCACCGGCGGCGCGGATGGGACGGTGGGGCAGATGGCGGATGATCTGGCGCAGGTGCTCAGCGCGATGGAAACCGGTCCCGTCTGGTTGGTGGGGTTTTCCATGGGAGGCGTCATCGGGCAACGATTTGCGTTGGACTTTGCGGACTTGACGAAAGGGCTCGTACTCATCGCGAGCTCCAGCACGGTTGGCCGCGCGGGGGAGGAATTTTTTCGGCGCCGCATCGAACTCGTGACGAGCGGCAGGCTCAAGGCCCTCGCGTCGATCAATGCTGAGGACGCCCGGGGATGTTTCGCCGCGGGGAGCGAGAAGTTGATTTCAGAGTATCAGCGGCTCCGCGTGGGAGCGGTCCGGGAAGTGGAAGGATACCTGAACGCATGCCGGGCGATGCTGGGAATCAAAGATGGAGCCTTGACGCGGAGCCTCGGGGCGATCGAGCGTCCGACCTTGGTGATAGCGGGAGAACTCGATCCCTACTGCCCGCCGCGAGCGTCGAAGGCGATCGCTACAGCCATTCCCGGGGCGGAACTCAGGGTCATTTCAAGAGCGGGCCACTGTGTGCATTGGGAGGCCGGCGACTCCACGAACGAACTCATCCGCAGGTTTATAGGGGGCGAAGGCGGAAAGGCATGAGTGAAGAGTTGAAAGAAGCCGCGCCATTGAAGTGGGAAAAGCGCGGCCACGTAGGGATTCTGACGCTGCGCCGGCCGCAGGCCCTGAATGCATTCGATCTGGAGATGATGGAGGAACATCGGAGGCGGCTGGCGGAATTCGAAGCGGATGACGATCTCTGGGTCCTGATCTATATGGGAGAAGGACGCGCTTTTTCCGCCGGGATCGACATCAAGAAAGCTCCGGAATTTCTGCAATGGGACCCGAAAGAGCGGAGTCGTTATTGGGTCACGCCGAATTCGATGAACATCCGTAAGCCGGCGATAGCTGCGGTGAACGGATACGCGTTTGGGGGTGGCTGCGAGTTGGCTTTGGGCTGCGATATCCGGATTGCGTCCGAAGAGGCGGTTTTCGCACTGCCGGAGGTCCGTCTGGGGGCCATGCCGGGAGGAGGCGGAACGCAGTGGCTCCCCCGGCTGGTGGGGCTTGGCGATGCCCTCCTCATGCTGCTGACGGGTGAGTCGATTACGGCGGCGGAGGCGCTCCGGCTTCGGCTTGTTCAGAAGGTCGTGCCGGGAGAACAATTGCTGGAAGAGGCCATGGGGATCGCCGAGGCCATTTGCCGAAACGGTCAGACGGCTGTACGCTTGGTCAAGGAAGTGGCCATGCTGGGGCTCGGCATGGCGCTGACGGACGCGCTTTGGCTTGAGCAGGTTTATTTTCAGCGAAATCGAATGCTGGCGGGAGACGTGATTGAGGAACGTTTGCGGGAATTCAGAGAGGGACGCGGACGGAAGTCGAAGGACGTCCGGGAAGATTGATGCCCGAGGTTTGAGGCGGGGTTGAAATGAAGATGGACCTGGGATTGCGAGGCAAGACGGCCATCGTGACAGGTGGTGCGTCGAATATCGGAAAGGCGATCGTTGAAGGGCTCTTCGAAGAGGGCGCCAATATCGTCATCGCGGATATCGACCAGGTCCAGGCGGACCGTGTTGTGGACGAACTCCGGGCGTCGGGCCGGAGCGGGGCGCTTTTTGTCAAGACGGATGTCGCCGATCGATCGCAGGTCGAGCGCCTGGTCAATCGTGCGCTGGAGGCGTTCGAGCGGATCGACATCCTGGTGAACAATGCAGGCTGGACCATCAACGGCCTCTTCCTGGATAAATCCGTAGAGGAGTGGGAGCGGGAGGTCGACGTCAACCTGTGGGGCCCGATCAACTGCGTAAGGGCCGTGGCGCCGTCGATGGCTGCCCGGTCGTACGGCAAGATCATCACGATCGGGTCGGATGCAGGACGCGTCGGGGAGTACCAGGAGGCCGTGTACAGTGCGTGTAAAGGCGGGATGATCGCGCTGAGCAAGGCCCTCGCGCGAGAGTTCGGGCGATTCAATGTGAACGTTAATGTCGTGTGTCCAGGTTTGACCTTGCCTGAAAATCCCGACGATGCGGGAGCCAATAGTCTTTGGCATAGCGAGAGCCCTCAAAGCCGCATCTTTCAAAATGAAGACGTGCTGGCGAAAATTGTCCGGAAATATCCCCTGAGACGGATTGGAATCCCGGGTGACCTTGTTCCGATGGTCCTGCTCCTGGCGTCGGACAAGTCGTCCTATATCACGGGTCAAGTTATCAGCGTGAGCGGCGGGTATGCGATGTAAACCCCGGGGGGGTGGGGCGCGACCTTTGCCGTGATGTCGGAGGCCCACAGGGAGGGTTTTCGGGACGTGTGGCCGCGAATGAGAAAACACTCGACCGGGCGGCTGCAAACGTGACCGGACAGTCTGAGACGTATCACGCGGAGGGTTACTGGACGGATCGCCTTCTGACCGACTATCTCGAGCGGGCGGTGAGGAGGTTTCCGGAGAAGGTGGCCGTAGTGGATGAACGCTTCGGCGGCCTGACGTACGGCCAGCTCGCGTCAAGGATGCTGCGTTTGGCGGCTGCGTTGCAGGCGAGGGGCGTTGGCAGGGGGGACAAATTCGTCATCGCGTTGCCGAACTGGCACCATGTATCGGTCTTTGTGTTGGCTCTCGCCTCCCTCGGAGCGGTCAGCG
>JASLXW010000419.1 GCA_030740135.1 Nitrospinota bacterium | reverse complement strand
TTCTAGGCCAATCCAGTCCGAAAGCTGTACGAAAATCCTAACCCTCAAACTGCACCGGCTTTCAGGGGGGCAGGTCACAGCCACGACATCCTGGTCTACATGGCCTATCTCCTGGTTCACATCGCCTGGTTTGTGCTCTACCGGACGAGGCTGGGGCTGGCCATCCGGTCCGTGGGAGAGAGCCCGGACGCCTCGGACGCGAGCGGTGTGAACGTGACGAGCATCCGATACGGCTCCACCTTCGTGGGCGGCGCCCTGGCGGGGGTCGGAGGGGCCTATCTGTCCCTGGCCTACACCACGATGTGGATCGAGCAGATGTCCGGCGGGCGCGGCTGGATAGCCCTCTCCCTGGTGGTCTTCGCTGGATGGAATCCTCTGAAGGCCCTCCTGGGTTCCTACCTGTTCGGCGGTCTCGACTCCCTGAGCCTGTATCTTCAGGCGGGCGGGGCCCAGGTTTCCGCGCATTTGTTGATGATGCTTCCCTACATCTTCACCATCCTGTGTTCTGTGGTTCGCCACCAGCCGGGTCGTGAAGGCCCGGGTCGGGGCGCCGGCGGCGCTCGGACTGCCCTACGAAAGGGAAGAGAAGCATTGATCCGGTGAACGCGGACGGTTTCATCGCGTGAGGATCTCCCGGGAGGGGGGGGGCACGGGGTTCGGTTCTTCTCTTTCAGGTGTCACCTCGAATTCACGCCCGGTTGTGAGGGCTTCGGGATTCTGCTAATTTGGCGTTTCCCCTCTTTTTTCAAAGAGGGATTTTCGCCGAGCCGGCTCAGGCTGGAAGGGGTTCGGCCTGACACTTGTCCTGACTCACAGCACAGTCGAAAGGAAGGAGACCATGAGAGGAGCAAAGCTTTCGATCTTTTTGACGTGCGCGTTGGCGTTTTTCGTGCTCCTGCCGACTCCGAATCCCCGCGCGGAGAGCGTTCGGTTCGCTTTGGGGTGGGTCCCATTCGGCCGGGATGCGGGCTGGTTCGCCGCCGTGGAGAAAGGCTTATACGCCGCCGAAGGGCTCCAGGTCACGATCAGCCGGGGGTTCGGCGGCGCCGACTCCATCCAGAAGCTGGGCGCGGGAACATTCGACGTGGGGATGACCGACCCGGGAAGCCTGCTGCTGGGTCGGGCGAAAGGCATCAAGATCAAGATGGTGGGCATGTACCACGACAAGGCGCCCTTCGTTCTGCGGTGGCTGGAGGGGTCCGGAATCAACTCCCTGAAGGACCTGGAAGGAAAGACCGTCGGGGCGCCGGCCGGGGACTCGAACCTCAAGATCCTGCCGGCCTTGATGGAGCTGAACGGCCTTGATTTCAAAAAGATCAAGGTCATCCACGTGGCCCCGGCCGCCCGGGAAAGCATGCTGGTCTCGGGAAAGCTCGACGCCGTGACCGGCTTTCACATTCAGCAGCCGATGATCAACGTCATGGCGGGCAAACAGGGCAAAAAGGTCAAGATGGTCCTGTTCGCGGACCACGGGGTCGATGTGTACGGCTTCGGCGTCGCCGTGATGGAAGATTACGCCAAGGCGAACGCCGGCACACTCCGGAAATTCATGCGGGCCTCGGTCAAGGGAATGGCGTTCGGCATCGAGCATCCGGACGAAGCCGTCAAGATGTGGCTGAAACATTATCCCCAGGGAAATCCGAAGACGAACCGGCAGGTATGGGATCTCACCATCGACGGCATGCTCACGAAGGAGCAGATGAAGCTCGGCATCTGGCGGATGGAGCGGAAGAAATGGGTGACGACGCGGGACATCCTCACCAAGGGCTACGGCCTGAAGGTGAAGATTCCCGTGGACGACCTGTACACGAACGAGTATCTGCCGACAATCATGTCGCCAAAACGCGGGCCTCGGAAAATTCCGAGACTGTGGTGAGGCCGTCCGGGATGGCGTGAGACGAACGGGGGTCTCACGCCCGAAGGGGATCGAGTGGGGCGAAGCCGGGCCGCGGACGCCGCACGCCCGGGAGGGGGGAAACCGCGACTTTCCCTCCCGGGGGAAGGTCTGAACAAGGAGGTGAAGAAGTGCCGTACAAGAAAGGCGAACCCATTCTCTGGGAGCATTTGACCTGGGATGAGGCCGAGGCGATCTGCAAGAAAGTGGGCATGGCCATCATCTGCGTCGGGGCCATCGAGCAGCACGGCCCGCACCTTCCGGTGAACGTGGACATCTCCATCAATTACGAAATCGGAAAGCGCATCTCCGCGGCGACGGGCGTCCCCGTCCTGCCGCCGATCTATCCGGGGGTGTCTGAATCCCACGGTTTCGCCGGGACCCTCTACGTCCGGCCCGAGACGCTGAGCATGATGATGTACGACATCTGCCGGAGCCTGTATGAGAAAAGCCGGGTCAAGAAGATCCTCGTGATCAACGGGCACATGTGGAACCAGGCCGCCAACCTGGCGATCCGGGACAACATCCGGTGCGATTATGAGGACCTCCAGATCCGGGTGCTGAACTGGTGGGACTTCGACAAGGAGGTCTACGCTCTGGTCGCCTCGGACTGCCCCCTGGGGCGGAGCCTCCACGCCAACATCGGGGAGACCGCCTGCATGCTCGCCATCTCCCCCGAGCTGTGCGACATGAAGAAGGCGAAGCGTTTGAAGGTGGACACCCCGGAATATCCCCATTTCTGGGATTACCGGGAGGAGGAGATGACCAAGAGCGGCGTCATGGGATCCGCGGCCACGAAGGCCACGGCCGAGCTTGGGGAAAAGATTCTCTCTCTGGCGGCGGGCAAGTTGATCGCCGAGGTCAAGAAGGCGCTGAAAGAAAAGCCCAGGTACAGAGCGCCCAACAAACTGGCCAGACCTCCTGGAGGGGAAGGCTCCAAGAAAAAGCAACCCCTGTCATTCACATAGGGAGGAGAACCAATGGTCTTCGACGGCTGGAAGATGTACGACCTGACCATGACCCTCGGGCACGATTACCCCGCCTTTCCCATCGGGATTCAGGACGTCCGGATCGTGAGGGACCTCCGGCGCGCACGCTATACGGCCAACGCCGACAAGATTGAGATGTCCTGTCACGCGGGCACACACCTGGACGGCCCGCTTCACTTCGAGCCACGCGGAAAAACCATCGATCAGTTCCCCCTCGCCGGAAAGCTCGTCGGCGAGGGCGTGATCGTCGACATCAGCAAACAGTGCGGGGATTACGACTTTTACGGCGAAAAGGAAATTATGGCCTCGGGCGCGGACGTCCGGCCCGGCGACATCCTGTTCATCCACACAGGTTACCGCCAGCACGCCCCGGGGACCCCCAAGGAGGACGACATCAAGTATTTCTATAAGCACCCCGGCCCGAAGATGGATTTCGCCAAGTGGTGCAAAAAGATGAAGTTCAAATATCTGGGGATTGACGGAGGCAGCCAGGATCACCCGTTGAACACGGGGTTGCAGGGAAGAATCCCGTTCGTGGACGAGGAGTTCTGCAAAAAGCACGGCGTGGACAGCGTGGCCGACATCTTTCCCCGCAAGACGTGGCAGCTCATGCACAGCCAGCTCTTCAAGCACGAGATCATCCACGTCGAGAACCTGGGCGGGGACCTTCATAAAATTCTCAACAAGCGGGCGATCATCGGGACCTTCCCGCTCAAGCTGATCGCCGAGTCCGCCCCTTGCCGAGTTGCCGCCTGGGTGAAGACGTAATCCCGCCCCGCGGACAAAAAAAGGGGGGGGAAGCTTTTGGCCTCCCCCCCTTTTTTAATTGCCTGGATTG
>JASLXW010000418.1 GCA_030740135.1 Nitrospinota bacterium | reverse complement strand
GTTTTTTCGAAGAGCCTCGCTGGCCATCACGTCAATCCGCTTTCCCTTGGCTTCCAGAACGACGCCGTAAATGCTCCGGGCGGCCTCTGCGGACACCAGCCCGCAAATCACGTCCGTCAGGACGCGCTCCGGGTCCCGAATCAGCGGGTCGCCGTAGCCCCCTCCCCCTTCCGTGATCACCCGGTAGACGTCGCCCCGCGTTAGAGAGGTGACGCAAAGCGGAGGCGGCTGCTCCAGCCTGCCCTCCAGGGCTTCAAGCTCCGCCGGGAGCACTCCCTTTGGCAGCTTCTTCCAGATGTTCGAACCGCGGAGGATGGCGATCTCGTTTGTCGCCGCCGGAAGGCCGCCGCAGATCCCGGAGGCCTCGGGCTGCATCACGGCGTGGCAGTGTATGACGGTCGTTCCGATTTCATCGACGACGTGGGGGGTGTACATCAGACCGATGCCGACCCCGCCCCGGAAAGTCCCGGCGCCGCCGGTGTCGATCTCCTGACGCCGGTAAAGGTAGAGCAACGGATATCGTGCTTCGAGGGTCTCGACGTTGGCGATGCTGGCCGAGAGGGAGCGGAGGAATCCCCCCGTGTCGATGCCGTCCCGCTCGGAGGCCGCGCCCGTCCCCCCGGCCATGACGTCGAGGAGCGTCAATCCGAAGGGCTCTCCATAGGCGTCGGTGCCGAAGAGCTCCTGGATGGCGTAAGAACCCACCCACGCGCCCATGGCGTTTTTCCGGTACTCCTCGTGGGAAAGCAGCATCTTGGTGATGCACGCGCTTGTCGTCTGGGTCACGGTGAAGCCCGCGGATGTGGTGGCCTTACAGACGCCGGCCGGCCAGGCGGCGTTGGCGATGATTCCGGCCTCCGCCTCAATCCGGATGACGCGCAGGACCCCGGCGGGACACCAGGGGATGTCGTAGCAGAGGTGAACCAGGACGGCGATCACGACGCCGGAGACAAGACCGGAGTACGCGCAGTTGATGACGGCGGGCGCCTGGGGAGCCGTCCCCGCGAAGTCGAACACGAGGCCGTCCCCCTCCTTGGTCATCGTAATGCGGCACGGATATACCTTCTCTTCGACTCCGTCGTTGTAATCGATGTAGCAGGTATGGCGATAAATACCGTCGGGGAGATCTCTCAGCCGGGTCCGCAGCCGATCCTCCGTGTAATCGATGATGTCCTGCATGACGTCCTTGACCGTTTCGACGCCGTACCTTCCGACGAGCTCCTTGATTCTTTTCTTGGCCGCGTTGCCCCCGGCAATCTTGGCTCTGAGGTCGAGGGCGTTCAGCTCGCGTGTACGGGACCGAGCGAGGTACTCCCGTTCCACGTCCTTTCGGAATACGTCCCGCTCAATGATCTTCAGGGCCGTCATCGGCGGGGCTTCCCCGAAGATGGATTTGGCGCCGATGCAAGCCTGGCTGCCCATAACGGGGCCGCCCACGTCGATTTCGTGAATCGTGGAGCCGGCCCAGGCGATGAGCTCTCCTTCCCAGTGAATCGGCGTGATGCAGATCACGTCGTTTTGATGGAGGGCGCCCTGATACGGGTCGTTCGAGATGAAAACGTCCCCTTCGTGAATCCCCGGATTCTCCTGGTAGTCCTTCAGCAGGTTCTGGACCAGAATTCCCTGGCTCACGCTTTGGGAGACGATGTACGGCCCCACCATGAAGTTTTGTCCGTCGGCGGTGCACAGGGACGTATTGAAATCGAGGACCTCCGTGGCCACCGGCGATCCCGAGACCCGCTGCAAGGTGATGGCAGCCTCATTGTTGATGCTCCAGAGCCGGTGGCGGAGCACTTCGAAGGTGACCGGATCTACGCGAGGTCGAAACATGGCCGCATCATTCCTCAGAATGTCATCAACAGATTCCGGTATTCATCCACCTTGACGTGCTGTCCGGGATGAATCGGCAGGGTCAGGGCCGAGCCCTCGACGACGGCCGGCCCCCGGATCTCGTTCCCCGGGGTGAGCATCTCCGCGCCGTAGACCGTCGTTTTGGTGAAACCCTTTTTCCCGTCGAAGTACACTTTACGCACTTCCTTGCGGGCGTGCCCGGCATCGGATTTCCCACGCCTGTGCCGGCGGAGGGGCGGCTTCGTTACGTGGGCGCTGGCGGTCACGCGAACGGTGTTCAGCTCGACCCCCGCTTCCGAATAGGCCGTTCCCTTTCCGTACGTGTGCTCGTAGAGGGCGTGAAATCGCTCTTGGATTCCCTGGATGTCTTCGTCCCGGAGCCTTCCGTCGGGGACCGGTACAATCAACTCATGGACCTGGCGGCGAAACTTCATCGTGACGCTCCGGCCAAGGGAAACGCTCTCGGCCCCGATTCCCATGCCCCGAAATTCCCGAAGGGCCCGCTTTTCAAGCTCGCGAAACAGGGCGCTCGCTTCGGACGCCGGACAGGGCATCCGCTTCGGATCCGATCGGACATAGGTGCGTAGGATGTCGGCCGAGGCGATTCCGAACGCGGAGAAGACCGGGGCAAAGGGCACGATGACGGCAAGCGGCGAGCCCAGATCCCTGCCGTACGCCCCCACGTGGGTCGGGCCGCTTCCACCGTAGGCCAGGAGGACGAAGTCCCGAGGGTCGTGCCCGCGCTCGACGGTCACCTTACGGACCAGATCCGCCATCCTTGCGTCAATCACGTCCAGGATCGCCTGAGCCGCCTCAGGGACCCGGAGACCGAGCGGCTTCGCCACCATTTTATCGATCGCCCGCGCGGCGGCGTCCGCGTCAATCCGGTGCCTCCCCCCAAAGAAATATTCCGGGTTGATCCGCCCAAGGACGACATCCGCGTCCGTGACCGTGGGTTCCGTGCCTCCCCGCCCGTAACAGACGGGTCCCGGATAGGCCCCCGCGCTGTCGGGGCCGACTTGCAGCAAACCCGTGCTTTCGTCGACATGGGCGAGGCTTCCGCCGCCCGCTCCGATAGAGGTGATGTGGGTCATCGGCAGGGCGAGGCTGTAGCGGTCAAAGACAGGGGTTACTGCGGAAAGGGTCTCGCCTTCCACGACAAGGCTCACGTCGAAGCTTGTCCCTCCGACGTCGGTGGCAATCAAATTCTTCCAACCCTTCCGCTCGCCCAGAAGGAGAGCGCCGAGGACACCTCCAATGGGTCCGGAGTTGAGGATCTGGACCGCCACCTTTCTGGCTTCAGTCGCGGGAAGGCTGCCTCCGGCGGATTGCATCACGAGAAAGGAGCCCCGGAAGGACTCCCGCTTCAGCCTTTCTTCCAGGGCTTCCAGGTATTGCGACAAAACGGGGCCCAGGTGGGAATTCAAGACGGTGGTGATGGTCCGCTCGTATTCGCCGAGAACGGGGGCCAGGTCGCTCGACAGCGTTACAAATACGCCCGGCGCCTCCTCTTCGATAACGGAACGGACCAGCAGTTCATGCGCAGGATTCTTGAAGGACCAGAGCAGGGAAACGGCGATGGCTTTCACGCCCGCCTTGAGAAGCGCTCGAACCGCCCGCCGAACCTCCGCAACGTCCAGGGGGCAAATCACCTCTCCCCGGAAATCCACCCGCTCGGTCATCCCCTTGATGAGAGGTCTCGGAACGATGGGGGTCGGCTTTCGAAGGCCGTGGGCAACTGTGATCTCCTTTTCGACGAGACCCGTTAGCTTCTGATAGATGCGGCCGATCAAGACGGCGTCCTCGTGGCCTTTGGTGGTGATCAAGCCGACCTTGGAGCCACGACCCGTATAGTAGGCGTTGATCCCGACCGTCGTGCCGTGGCCGAGGATACGTGCCTCGGTCAAA
>JASLXW010000417.1 GCA_030740135.1 Nitrospinota bacterium | reverse complement strand
AAGCCGGGCCACACCGGGGGCCAGACCCTCGTATACGTCCCCGACGCCGGGGCCCTTTTTCCCGGCGACAACGTGGTCGTGGACTGGCCGCCCCTCCTCCACTCGGGCGTGGGGCGGGACTGGCTGGCGTGCCTGGACTTCATCGAAGGAATGGACGTGGCGGCCATCGTCCCGGGCCACGGAGAGCTTTGCGACAAGGGCGCCGTTCCGCCCCTGCGGGCGGACATCCTCGAGTTGATGGACCGGGTGCGCGGGTGCGCCGGGAAAGGGATGACCGAGGCGGAGACCCGGGCCGCAGTGCGGTACGACCGGCGGTGGAAGTCGGTCCCGGACGCGTTCCACGAGCGGTACGAGATGCTCTTCGACGAGGGCGTCGGCCGCCTCTATCACGAGGTGGGCGGGGAAAGATGACGCTCAATCCCGAGACTTTGGACATCGACCGGATCTTCCGCGAGTACCGGGAGGTCGAGGAGTACAAGTCGCTGCGGTCGGCCTTCGCGCACCTCAACGGCCAGCGGTTGCAATGATGACGTTCGCCCTGACGGTGTTCGGCGCGGTCATGGGCTTCCTGGTGCAGGGGGCCCCCAACCTGCCCTGGGAGTACAAGTCCACCCTGCTCCTCGTGATCCTCGGGACGTTCAGCCTGAGCCAGCTCCGGTTCAGCCGGTACGCCTGCATGGTCGCGGCCTACATCGTCATCTATCACGAGAAGAACTATCCCGTCCTGCACTACCACACCCGGATGGGGAAGTTCGAGCCGTTCCGCAAGAGCATCTACCGGTACAACTACGCCATCGTCTACACCGCCCTGGGACTCGTGGCCATGGGTCTGCCTCTGCTGATTTTTCCCGAGGCGGGGACGGTGTTCTCCCGGTCGCTCATCGGTGTCATCGCGGCGGGCTACTTCGGCTTCAACATCCACATGTACGGCCACGAGTTCCCCTTCGGCCGGCACATCCGGGAGTGGGAGCGGGTCCGGGCGGACGAGGAAGGAAAGGCCGAATGACCTCCCGCGTCCTCATCCTCGACTTCGGCTCGCAGTACACCCAGCTCATCGCCCGGCGGGTTCGGGAGCACCGCGTCTATTGCGAGATCTTTCCCTGCACGGCGCCGCTGGAGGAGGTCGAGGGGTTCGGCGCGCAAGGGCTGATCCTGAGCGGCGGCCCCTACAGCGTCTATGAGAGCGACGCCCCCCCCTGCCCCCCGGCCGTCCTGGACCTGGGCCTGCCCATCCTGGGGATCTGCTACGGCCTCCAGTTCATGGCCCACCACAAGGGGGGAAAGGTCCACCCGGGGGCGAAGCGGGAATACGGCGGGGCCGAGCTCACCCTTGTGAACGGCGCCGACCTGTTCCGCGGCCTGGAGACCCCCACGCCGGTCTGGATGAGCCACGGGGACAAGCTCGACTCCGTCCCGCCGGGGTTCGAGGTGATCGCCGAAACGGCCAACGCCCCCATCGCCGCCGTCCGCAACGGGGAGAAGCGGATGTACGGCCTCCAGTTCCACCCCGAGGTCGTCCACACTCCACAAGGAAGGACCATCCTCGGGAACTTCCTGTTCGAGATTTGCGGGTGCGCGCCCGACTGGACGATGACCTCTTTCATCGAGACAGCCACCCGCCAGATCCAAGAGGAGGTCGGAGAAGGGGAAAGCGTCCTCCTGGGGCTTTCGGGGGGCGTGGACAGCGCCGTGGCCGCCGCGCTCATCCACCGGGCCGTCGGCGACCGGCTCACGTGCATCTTCGTGGACAACGGCCTTCTGCGGTCGGACGAGGCCCGGAACGTCCTCGGCCTGTTCCGCGAGAAGTTCGGATTCCGCCTCAAGTTTTCGGATTCGACGGAAAGATTCCTTCAAGCGCTGGCCGGCGTGACCGACCCCGAGGAGAAACGGAAGGTCATCGGCCGCGTCTTCATCGAAGTCTTCGAATTGGTGGCTGAGGAGGCCGAGCGCGAAAGCGCAGGAGGGCCCTGCCCTACGCCGGTCACCCATCTCTCCCAGGGGACCCTCTACCCCGACGTAATCGAGAGCGTTTCCTTCCGAGGCCCCTCAGCCACCATTAAATCTCATCACAACGTAGGCGGTCTGCCCGAGCGCATGGGCCTGAAGCTCCTCGAGCCCTTCCGCGAGCTCTTCAAGGACGAAGTCCGGGAAATCGGGGCCGAGCTCGGGCTTCCCCGCGAGGTGCTGACGCGCCAGCCCTTCCCCGGCCCGGGCCTGGCCATCCGGATCCCGGGGGAGATCACCCGGGAGAAGCTGGACGTCCTTCGCGCGGCCGACGCCGTCCTCCTGGAGGAGGTGAGGAGCGCGGGCCTGTACGAGGAGGCCTGGCAGACCTTCTGCGTCCTCCTGCCCGTGCGGACGGTCGGCGTGATGGGGGATTTCCGCACGTACGAAAGCGCCGTGGCCATCCGGGCCGTCACCAGCCTGGACGGCATGACGGCCGACTGGATGCGCCTGCCCGACGAGTGGCTGGCCCGGGTCTCGAACCGGATCATCAACGAGGTGAGGGGGATCAACCGTGTCGTGCTTGACATCACCTCCAAGCCGCCGGGTACGATAGAATGGGAGTGAGCCGGAGGGCGACGGGGGGAAGCGCCCGTCCCCCCGAAACGTGTCCGAGAAAATTCACCGCACGGGGGAGGAGATGAACGCGTACCAATGGGCGGACGACAGCGCGGTTTTCATGATCAACGTCATCACGGTTCCCGAGGACCAGGCGGAGGCGTACCTGGAGCTGTGGGACCGGCTCACGGATTACATGCGCCGCGCGCAGGGGTTCATCCGGACGAACCTGTACCGCCGCCTCGACGACCCGGAGCGGTGGGTCAACGTCGCCGTGTTCGAATCAACCGAATCCATCCGGACGGCCATTTCCACGGAGGAGTTCGAGCTGCTCTCCGAGGGCTTTCCGGGACACCGGGACATCGGCTTCTACGCCCGGGTCCGCTCGGCCGAGCATGAGTAAGCGAACGCCTTTGCGGAAGGACGCCCCTCGTTGAAGCACGCCGATTTCGCCCATCTTCATCTCCACACGCAATACAGCCTGCTGGACGGGGCCAACCGCCTGGACGCCCTCATGGCCAAGGCCAAGGCCCAGGGGCTTCCCGCCCTGGCCGTCACCGACCACGGCAACCTCTTCGGGGCCGTCAAGTTCTATAAAAAGGCCCGGGAGAACGGCATCCGGCCCATCCTGGGCTGCGAGGCCTACATCGCCCAGGGAAGCCGGTTCGACCGCACGCCCCCCTCCGGCGACGGCGCCGTCGGCCTGAACCACCTGCTCCTGCTCGTCCAGAACGAGACGGGCTACCGCAACCTCCTCTCCCTGGTCAGCAAGAGCCACCTGGAGAGCTTCTACTACAAGCCCCGCATCGACTGGGACCTCCTGGAGGAGCACGCCGAGGGTCTCATCGCCACCACCGGCTGCCTCAACGGCGAGGTCCCCCAGCGCCTCCTTCAAGAGGATCCCGCCCGGGCGGAGCAGACCGCCCGCTGGTACACCGAGCGCTTCGCCGGCCGCTACTACGTCGAGATTCAGGACCACGGCTTGGCCGAGCAGAAGAAAGTCCTGCCGGGTCTTGTCGATCTGGCCAAGAAGCTGGACCTCCCCGTCATCGCCACGAACGACTGCCACTACCTGGAAGCGGGCGACGCCTTCGCCCACGAGATCCTGCTCTGCATCCAGACCGGCAAGACGATCAACGACCCGAACCGGTGGCGCTTCCAGACCGACCAGCTCTACGTGAAGAGCCCCCAGGAGATGTCGG
>JASLXW010000416.1 GCA_030740135.1 Nitrospinota bacterium | reverse complement strand
CGAGGAAGATCATTTCGTCTTCTTTGCCGAAGGCCAGCGGGCCCAACCGCTCGCTCATGCCCCATTCGCAGACCATTTTCCGGGCCTGCTGGGTGGCGCGCTCGATGTCGTTGGCCGCGCCCTGGCTTTGCTGGTCCAGGATGATCCGTTCGGCCGCCCGTCCGCCCATGAGGATGGCGATTTCTCCGAGGAGGAAGCCCTTGTCGCGGTTGTAGCGGTCCTCGACGGGCAGGGCGTGGGTCAGGCCCAGGGCCATCCCTCTGGGGATGATGGTCACCTTGTGGACCGGGTCGCTGCCCGGGACTTTTTTCGACACCAGGGCGTGGCCGGCCTCGTGAACGGCGGTCGCGCGCTTTTCCTCTTCGCTGATGACCAGACTGCGCCGCTCTTTGCCCATCATGACTTTGTCTTTGGCGTACTCCAGGTCGTCAATCTCGACGAGCTTTTTCCCCTGGCCGGCGGCGTAGAGCGCCGCCTCGTTCACGAGGTTGGCCAGATCCGCTCCCGAGAAGCCGGGCGTTCCCCTGGCAAGGACTTCGAGATCCAGGTCCTCCGCCATCGGGACGTTCTCCCCGTGCACCTTGAGGATGCCCAGACGGCCCTTGATGTCGGGACGGGGGACGACCACCCGGCGGTCGAACCGCCCGGGCCGAAGCAGGGCCGGGTCGAGCACGTCCGGCCGGTTGGTGGCGGCGATCAGGATGACCCCTTCATTGCTTTCGAAACCGTCCATCTCGACCAGGAGCTGGTTCAGAGTCTGCTCCCGTTCGTCGTGTCCGCCGCCTAGGCCGGCGCCCCGATGCCGCCCCACCGCGTCAATCTCGTCGATGAAGACGATGCAAGGGGCGTGTTTTTTCCCCTGCTCGAACAGGTCGCGGACCCGGGAGGCCCCGACGCCCACGAACATTTCGACAAAATCCGAGCCGCTGATGCTGAAAAACGGGACGTTGGCCTCGCCGGCGATCGCCCGCGCCATCAGTGTTTTTCCGGTGCCCGGGGCGCCCATCAGGAGGACGCCCTTCGGTATTTTTCCGCCCAGTCGCTGGAATTTCTGAGGATCTTTGAGAAACTCGATGATCTCCTGAAGCTCTTCTTTCGCCTCATCGACGCCCGCCACGTCGGCGAACGTGACCTTGGTCTTCTGGTCCGACATGAGGCGCGCCCGGCTTTTCCCGAACGACAGGGCCTTGGTCCCGCCCGTCTGCATCTGGCGCATGAAAAAGATCCAAACGCCCAGCAGGAGAAGCATCGGCAGCCAGGACAGGAGCAGGTTGGTGTACCAGGATCCCTGGTCGGGCGGCTGCACCCGGATGTTGACCCCCTTCTTCCTCATGAGCGGGACCAGGGTGTTGTCTTTGGGCACGTAGGTGCGGAACGGTCTCCCGTCCAGGTAACGGCCGCGGACGTTTTCCCCCTGGATGACGACTTCCAGGATGCGTTGTTCCTCGATCGCCCGCACGAACTCGCTGTAGCCGATATCGCTCTCGCGGGTTTGGGGGCGGAATAACTGGAAGATGGCAATCATGATCAATCCGATCACCAGCCATAACGCCAGATTTCGATAAAATTGATTCAAACTGCCCTTCTCCTCGGTCCGGGTCCGAGGGCCGCGGCCCTCAATGCGCCCTGACTTCCATGAGCGGAAAAATGAAGAGATGACTACACGTCTAGCTTAGGGTCTGAGCGCGGCCTTTTCAACCTCAATTTTCCGCCGCCGGCCCTTTGGGACGATCGATGGGGGTGGCCTTGAGCCGCAGGACACGTTTGGTGCCGGGCCGAATCTTGAATCGGTCGTCGATTTGATGCCCGATGATCCATGCGATTTCGCCCGTCTTGGTCACCAGCAGGGGGACGTGATCCCGGCGCCGTTTGGGGACCCGAACGTCCACCAGAAAGTCCTGAATCTTCTTGCTCCCGCCGAGTCCCAGGGGGCGGAAACGGTCGCCCGGCCGCCGGGACCGGACCGAAAGCGCGGTTCCCGTCAAGTCGAGGTCCAGGTGCGCCTCGAGAATCGAAGAGGGAAGGGAGGGGCCCTCCCCGGGGGAGGACAGGGCGGTCTCAATCCGGATGCCCCAAGGGGCCAGCTCCGTCATGCCGGGGACTGGAAGCCCCAATCCGGTCCGCATCCATTCGATGTCGGGAGGCCCCGTCGCGTCCTCCGGGAGAAAAAGGATGGTTTCTCTCTCCAGGATCGCGACGATCCCGCCGGGGAGGCAGATGCGTTTTTCGCCCCCCCGCCGCGCGGAGGCGCCGCCCGCGGAATTCCGAGCTTGAGCCAGAAGGGTTTCAACGTGCTCGAAGCCGGCCGCCGCAAACGGGTTGCGACTCAAAATTCCATTGGTTACACGCCTTTGAAGCGCGAGGGGAAGCCTCAGCAGTCGCGGAATTGACACCCTGATTCCTTCTCCGTCCGAGGGGAGGGTGATGGAGCTCAGCGCGCGCGTTTCCTCCGCCTCCATCCACGACTCTTCCGCGCGCAGGATCTCCGCCGCCCGCCCGAGTGCATCCCGGATGCCCGGGTTGTAAGCCGCGAGCTCGGGAATCAGGTGTCGCCGGATCCGGTTCCTCAGATATCGGTCGGATTGATTGCTCGAATCCTCTCGGCAAGAGATTTTTTCATCCCGCAGGCGCCGCAAAATCAGCTCGCGGGAGGTTTCGATGAGGGGGCGGACGACGGTGGCGCCCCCTTCCCGCGCGATGGGCCGGATTGGCGGGATGCCCGAGAGCCCCGGCCGGCCGGCGCCGCGGATCAGGTTGAGCAGGACGGTTTCAGCCTGGTCGTCCGCGGTGTGTCCGAGGGCCAGGCGGTCGGCGGCCCGCTCACGAACCAGCGTTTCGAAGATCCCGTATCTCAGCTTTCGGGCCCGCATCTGAACGGATCCTTGCGGGGGCGCTGGCCACTCGTCGGGTTCGATTTTCCGGGTGACGCATTCGATGCCCAAGGACTCGCAAAACCCCCGCACCCAGGAGGCGTCCGAATCGGCTTCCTCTCCGCGCAGGCCATGATGAATGTGGACCGCGACGAAGTCGAGGCGGTCCCCGAAACACGCCCGCAGACCGTGGAGAAGGGAGACAGAATCCGGTCCGCCGGAAACGCCGACCAGGATTTTTTCTCCGGGACGAAACATCCCGTGCTTCTCTGTGGTACCCTGAATTGACGCCAGGAATGGATGCACGGC
The DNA here is from genome assembly GCA_030740135.1 of Nitrospinota bacterium. The sequence goes on along the minus strand of JASLXW010000416.1, from coordinate 610 downwards.
GTCCCCCGAGGGGCCTCGGCGGCCGTGGCCGGGTTTGGCGCGGCTAAAAGCTCGGAGACCGGTTTTCCCTGTCGGAAAAATAGAATTGTGGTGGCGGTGCAGGGATTCGAACCCCGGACACTGCGGATATGAGCCGCATGCTCTAACCAACTGAGCTACACCGCCTTGGGCGGATTTTCTTGACGGACGCGCGCTTTCTCTGGGAGACGGGCCTTAGGGCTGGCGCTTGGGCCTGAAGAGGGCGAGCGCGAACATGCCGGCCATCAGAAACAGGAAGACCTTGTAATTCAAATCGTCAATCTTGATGCCGGCGGTTACGCAGACATAGGCGACGACGATGAGTACGGCCGCTTCGATTTCGCGTCTCATGGGGTTTCGTTCAATCCGACCGGCCAGGGGACTTTTGATCAGCGTGGTATCGCTCGATTCTTAGAATTCGCCAAGGCTGACATTATAGGCCGGGAAGGGGGCAAGTCAAGGATGTTGTATGGGTTCAAGACATATGAGACACGGGGGTCGTTTTTTTGAATGTCTCCAGGTCCTGGGCGGGCGTCAGGTAGTCCAGGTTCTGGTGAGGTCGAATATGATTATAGATCTGCTCCCACTCGCG